>NZ_JBQKEF010000012.1:0-64855 GCF_052121455.1 Collinsella sp. LCP19S3_D3
CGACGGCCCGCCTCCTGGACTCCAGGTCGTGCTTCACCCTGAGGTCTATACTCATGGAAAACCTCCCATTTCCCGATGTCCAAGAAATGGGAGGCAGTTCACAGGCACCTTTGTGGTGGTTTTTGCTTTGGTAGATTTTTGTGACATGCCTTACAATCTACCAAGTAGTTCATGACGGGCGAAAAACGGAGAGAAGGGTCCTGATGCGTCCTTAATGTTTCATGCGGATAGATTGATTTGACAGACGGCGACGAATGTCCACCGCCCGTATTCGTATGAAACGAGGAGTCTCCGTGCTCGTATCTCTTCTCTCAAAACCTCACCCTTCGTTGTCCGCGCAGGCTAAGCACCTGGTGGCAATGCGCTTCCTCATATATACCGGCTTTCAGACCAGCTACTTCATCGGCGTCATCGGAACGCTCACCTATGCAGACGATGCCTCGGTCGTTGCGACATCGCTGGCCGTCCTGTTTATGAACGTCTTCGTGATCCTGGGATCCTTTGCGGGTGGAGCGGCGCTTGACGCTTGGGGTCCGTGCCGGCATTTCCGGGCGAGTATCTTCGGCACGTTGGCAACCGGCGCGGCAATCCTCGCCTGTGGCAGCGCGACCGGAACAGTCCTTGCCGGCGCGGTGCTCCTGGGCTTTGTGATAGGATTCGCCCAGCCCGTCGCCACGTCCTATCCGGCGTATCTCACCGACGACCCCGTCGAGCTCAAAGACATCAACTCCGCCATCACCATGTCCTCCAACGTGAGCATTATCGTCGGCCCCACGCTGGGCGGCTTTGTCGCGGCGGCTGCATCGTCACGCGCGGTGTTTTTGCTCATGATGATCTTTACCGTACTGGCGCTCGTCGCCGGTTGGGGCTTTAGGCCGCAAGCAGGTCGCGTCGCCGCGCGCGAAAGTGCTCCCGCGGATAGCAGCACAACGGCAAGTACTGCCAATCAAAGCTCCGACTCCAATAAATCCACCCGCGCCACCTTCGTGACCAGCATCAAGACAGTCTTTACCAACAGCGTCCTCGCCCTGCTGTTCTGCATTATTTTCCTTTCGAACTTTGGCTATGGCGCCTTCGATCCACTGGAGTCATTCTTCTACCGTGATGTTCTGCATGTCGGTGTCGAGTGGATGGGCTGGCTCTCGTCTGCCTGCGGCGTGGGCGCGGTGCTGGGCTCCGTGGTCGCGCTCCGCTTGCCGCCGCACCTGGTCAACCTTAAGACGCTGCTTGTGGCGCTTCTGTCCGTGGGCCTGGGAAGTTTGCTCTATGTGGGGACACCGTACGTGGGCGTAGCCCTTGTCGGCCAGATTGTACTGGGCGTAGCTTGGGGCGTCGTCAACCCGCTCCACAACACGATCGTGCAAACGACAGCCCCGCTCGAACAGCTCGGTCGCGTCAACTCGGTCATGGGCTTTGGCAACATGTTCGCCGGCGTGGCGCCGCTGGCGATTGCCCCGTGGCTGGCGGCGACGTTTGGCGTACAGCAGACGCTCATCGGGGCGGGTATGGTCGTGACGGCGGTTCCCGCGGCACTGCTGCTGTTTGGACGCCGGCGTTTGGATCGTGCCGCAAAGCAGTAAAAACCATCACAACATTCGATGAAAATCGCGATTTTGCCGAAAAATATCGCATGTTGTGATGGTTTGCGCCCCGGGTCATGCCATCCTGCGGGTCCGGCCACCACAAAGGGGCCAGGCACCTTTGTGGTGGCTTTTGCTTTGACGGGCTGCGCCTGCGCCTTGGTATACCATGTACACCATTTCCGACCACGTTCAGCGCCGACGCGCTACCCAGAAAGGCCTCCATGGACACCACCTTCAGTCACATCAAAGCCGTGTTCTGCGATATCGACGGCACGCTGCTCACGAGCCGGCACACGGTGTCCCCGCGCACCGTGGCGGCGATCCGCGCCCTGCGCGAGCGCGGCGTGCTCTTTGGCCTGTGCACCGGGCGCGACGCCCACGCGACCGAGGCCATGTACGAGCTCTGGGGCATCGAAGGCCTGGTGGACGTGCTCGTGGGCTGCGGTGGCGCCGAGGTCATCGACCGCGCGCACGACATCAACGAGCTGAGCTATCCGCTGCCGGGCGAGACCATCGCGCGCATCTGCAAGCATATGGCGGGCCTTCCAGCAACGCCCGTTTGCCCTCGGGACGGCGTGCTCTATGTGCCCGAGAGCAATGCATGCGTCGAGCACCTGTCGCGTGTCGACGGCGTGCCCTACAAGGTGGTCGACTTTGCCGAGTTTTTGCGCGAGCCGCAGACCAAGGTGATGTTTACCATGGCGCCCGAGGCGATGCCGCAGATCATCGAGCGAGCGTCGACGTTCGCCGACGACACCGTTAAAGCGGCTGCTCTGCAGACCACGCAACGACTCTACGAGTTCATGGATCCGCGCGTGTCTAAGACGCGCGGCCTTGTGCGCGTGGCGGAGCTCAACGACATGGAGCTCCAGGACATCTGCGTGTTTGGCGATGCCGACAATGACACCCGCATGGTGGCTGACGCCGGCGTGGGCGTGGCCATGGCAAATGGCAGCGACGCCACCCGTGCCGCCGCCGACTTTGTAACCGCGAGCAACGACAAAGACGGCATCGCGATCTTTATCGAGGAACATCTGCTGTAGCGCTGGGGGAGAACCGCCATAATGGGGACAGGCACCTTTGCGGTGGCCTCAGGCGATTTGGGCGAGTTGATGCCTACAATCTGCGCGCAAATACAAATATGGTTGTCTGAACATTACGCTTCTAACCACCGATGGGTTAAAGACATTCTCATCAGTTTGGTAGGATATTCCTTCCGGTTAATGACCTACTGCTCACGGTCGATTTTCGACCGTGAGCGGGATGTTTGCTCTTGAGCAAAGATTTGTGCAAACAAATCTAATGCCATTAAAAAATGATGGGCAACTAAATTACCAGTAGAAACAAAAAATAGATAGCGAATAAACGAAGGTAAATCTGAGCAAATGTCAAGAGAATTGAGAATCCGCTAGAAAAATGTCGGTATTTTTGCTCAGATGTCTAAACAATCGTTACAATATGTACACTAAGCGTGCGCAATTTCAGGTTGCGCAGATACGTTTGATAGTGAAAGAGCAAGATCGCGGTCTCTTGGGGAGGAGACATCGATGAAAGCAAATTCAGATAAATCTAAGCAGAGTAATAAAGCGACACATCGTGTACTAGCAGGTGTTTTGTGCGGAGCTTCCGTTTTGAGCTTGGTACTGTCGCTCGTTATGCCCCCGATCTCGCAGGCCATTGCCAACGATGCCCAGACGGTTCCTACCGAGAAGACTGTGACGGAGGATTCCTCAAGTGAGTCCGCTGCTGTAGATAACACCAGCGAGGATGCCGAAAACCAGAATAGCGCCGCCACCTCTGCGAACGCGGCTACTACTGTGAACAAGGGCATCTACAAGCCCACGTCTATCGGTATCGGTACGAATATCGATATCTCCACCCCCGATCCCGGCGTGGCCACCTACGTCGGCCGCGACATGTACATCGGTGGTAAGCCGAACAAAACTAGCACTCTTGATGCGAATAACGCCCCCACCGGCTCATATGCCGCTGAGGCGGAGGGCCTTACCGTGGTCCACGGCAAACTGGCCATGAATCCTATCAAGGAGAGTTGGGGCGGCCAGGGCTTCCGTTTCGGCACCGTTGGTTTTGGATCGCATTTTCGTCCCAGGGAGGGAAGCACGGTGCTTGCGGTCGCCGGCATAAACAGCTTGATTGAGAACATGAATACCGGTCAGGGAACGACCTCAGATGCTGCGACGGTTGGTGCTTGGACCAAGGGTGCTTGGGTCGGCAAGGCGACAAAGACTGACTCCCACCCTGGCTATGACTATACCGCGCAGATCGCCGGTCCCATTACCTATTCCTATTGGGATTCGAATGCTAACAACGGGCGCCAGTCTGTCGTGAAAAAGCAAGGTAATTGGTTCGAGGGCTCGGATGCTCTGAAGAGCGACCTGTTCAATCAAAATGTTGATTTGACTAATGTTAACGGTAACGATTATTCGAGCTACAACGGTGCAGATGGATACCTCTCGAAGCTATCGAAACAGCTCGCCTCGTTTGCAAATACCGGCATAGTTACGGATGGTTCCGCAATTAGCGACAACAGCTACGCAATCAACAAGTACGATAACAAGGGAACAAGCTATACACTCACTTTCGATGGTAGTGAGAAGTCTGTTTCCGGTGCGCTTGATACCAGAATCCCGAACTATAAGATTTGCAACACCGAGCGACTTATCACCTTTACCGGCGATGGAACTTCTATGCAACAGGTCTTCACCATTGCCGGTTCCGAGCTCTCCAACTTGAAGGATGGCGTCTACTACCGCGGCGTCGACTTTAAGTTCACCAATGTCCCCGAAGGCGCATCCATTGTCGTGAACGTTACAGGTGCTGGTCCTGTCGAGTTCCACAATGGCTGGCGCTTCTGGTGGGGCGATACAGAAATATCTCGCGGTTATGAGAGTAACGCCGATAAAGACCTTCGCGCGAAATACTCGCTGGCCTCCCAGTCCATCATGTGGAATTTTGTCGATACCACGAGCCTCACCATCCGTGGTGGCATTGCGGGCGAGGGTAGAAGCGACTGGGGCAATGGCGGCGGGGACGGCAAGTGGACCGACGATGACCCCGCCGCTGCTATGCTCGGATCGATTCTCGTTCCCAACGGAAGCTTCGATGACCATGTGACCACCAACGGTCGTGTGTACGTGGGCGAAGATTTCATGATGAACAACCCTAAGATCGCGTACAACTTCACAAATCTCGAGGGTAACTCGGCTTCCGTCATCGATATGGATCAGGAGCGTCACAACTTCCCGTGGTCTGGCTCGTATACACCGGACGGCTCAGCCATTGCGTGGAGCAAGGTCGACGCTGCGGACGGCATGACGCCGCTTTCTGGTTCCTCGTGGACGATATACGGCACTGTCGATGATGCCAAGAATGAAACGTATCCCATCGTTACGGTAACGGATGGCGGTGCAAATGATTACTCTTCGGATGATGGCGAGCTTCAGTTCAACTATTTGAATCAGAAGGCCAAAATTGGCGATCCCAACGATAAAGACTACTTCACGTACTACATTCGCGAGGTCAAGGCGCCGGCTGGTTATCAGAAGTCGGACACCATCTACTACGCAACCATGAACAACACCGGCGAGCAGGTGAACTATGTTCAGGGTCATGTGGACACGGTGAACGGAAATAGGCTCGTTTCATTCGATGATTCCAACACCACGGGCGCCATCTCCAACACCAAGATCACCGGTACGGTGTCTTGGACCAAGGTTGAGGAGAGCGACACGGGACACACTCCTTTGGCTGGTTCCGAGTGGGCGCTTACCAAGGTAAAGGATGCCGATGGTGCCGAAATTCCGGACGCTGCATCCCTGACTGTGATTGATAACGATACGAATGCGGAAGCTGTCAGCAACAAGTGGGCAGATTCTGATCCCGCCGATGGCAAGTTCAAGCTCGAGGGTCTGCTGCCGGGCACGTACACGCTCACGGAGACCCAGGCGCCGTTTGGCTACGAGCTGAACCAGACAACCTACGAGTTCACGGTGTCCAAGGCGGACGGTTCCATTGCGTGGACCGAGGGAAAGAAACCGAGCATTGTTGAGGGCACTACGTACATCTCCGATTCTCTCACCACCACGTCCGTGGAAATCCCGGTGACTAAGTCCGTCCGTAATACGGACTGGCCGAAGGATTCCAGCGGGAAATACGTTGCGTTCGACTTCAACATCGAGGCTACGGGGGATTACGCAACCAACGTGCCCATTCCTAACCCGGCAGACCTCTCCATTGCACCCGCAGCAGGGGAGACCGACGCCGACAAGCTCAACAACATCACGGCGACCTTTGGCGCCATGACGTTCAACAAGTCGCACCTGTCCGATACCCCCGGTACGGCGCGTGACTACGCCAGGACCTACACCTACACGGTGAAGGAGGTCGCGCCTGCCACCGGTGCCATCGATAAGCTCCGCTACTCCAAGGCCGAGTACCAGGTTGCCGTCACGGTGAAGGCCGTCATGAATGAGACCACTGGCAAGTACACCGGTCTTACCACCTCTACCACCGTTACGCAGATGAAGGACGACATGGGCAACACCCTTGGCGAGAACGGGCAGGGCGTCGTGGTTGAACCCTCCGCCGCTGCGCCCGACGCCATTCCCGCCTCCACCTTCACCAACACCTACTCCACCTCTTTGCCCCTTTCTGGTATGTCGGGCGTCACTCTGACGTACCTTGCCGGTGCGGCGGTGCTTTGCGCTGCTGCGGCCTGGATGCACATTCGTCGCAAGGCGAATGCGAAGGGAGGTGAGCGTCGTGAATAAGAAAGTTTGCTCCTTCCCGATCTTGTTTGCGCTGCTTGCCCTCCTGATCGGCACCTGCGCGGTTGTGTTCCCCGCTTCCGCGCAGGCCGCGCCGACCTCGACCGGTTCCATCACGGTGAGCGGCACCGTGGCGAGCAGCTACGACGCCTACCAGATTTTTAGCGCCAACGTTGTCGACGGCGACAACGACGCTAAAATCGCCACCGACCTCGCCTGGGCAAGCGACGACGTGTGCGACGCCGCAATGCCTGTGCTGCACAGTGCCGGCATGCCCAAATCCCAGACCACAGCGCAGGAAGCTGCCGAGTGGCTCAACACCGATTCCCACCTTACGAGCGCGCTGAGCGCACAGCTTGCTCGTTCCCTCCAGAGTTCTGGCGCCGTGCCCGTGGCCCTTAACGCGGGCACGACGGCCGAGCTGCCCTGCGGCTACTGGCTCATCGTCGCCGACGACGACGCCATCGCCCAGAACGAGGCCGGCACCGCGCCGATCATGGCCCTGGTCGGCGGCAGCGCCGTCACCGTCAAGCCCAAGGCGGCGACCCCCAGAGTCGCCAAACACGTGTTGGAGGACAGCACCGCCGCCTGGCAGAAGGCCGCCGACGCCACGGTCGCCGACGACCTGTACTGGCGCCTCTCGGCCACGGTCCCGGCGGGTCTTACCGCCTACGACACCTATACGGTGCGGTTCGTCGACACTATGAGCGCGGGGCTCGACCCCTCCAAGGTGGCCGCGAGCATGCGCGTATACGTGGCGGCGGGCGCGGACGGCGGCTTCGACGCCGTCTCGGCCGGCAAGGACGGCCGAGCCGGCACCGACCCCGCGAAGGGCTGGACCGACATCACGGCCCAGTGCGCCACCAAGGTGGCGGCCGACGGCAAGACCTTCACCGTGCGCACCGGCGACCTCATCGCCACGCTCGGCGGGGCCGACGCCTTCACCGCGGGCGCCCGCGTGGTCGCCGTGTATAATGCACCGCTCAACAGCGCATGCAACCACGGCATTGCGAAGGGCAACCCCAACGAAGTTTACCTGCGCTACCCGCGTTCTCCCTTTGCCGACCAGTCCGGCGACGCCGGCTTTACCCGCACGCCGAGCGACGATGCGTGCGCCTACACCTGGGATCTCGCGCTCACCAAGCGCGGCAGCGACGGCGACAAGCCGCTTGCCGGGGCGGTCCTGAGCATCGCCGACGACCGCGGTCGTACGCTAGCGGCCGACGGCACGTGGGATGCGGAGGGCAAGGCCACCGTCACCACGGGCGAGGACGGCCGCGTGACCGTCTCGGGCGTGGACTCGGGCAAGCTGGAGGTCCGCGAGCTCAAGGCACCCAAGGGCTATACCGCCTTTGAGGGCACGCGCTCCGTGACGGTCAAGGCCGAGGGCCTGGACGTCGACCAGGTGGCCGCCGCCAAGCCCAAGCTCACCATCACGGCCGAGTCGCCCCTGCGCGCCGACAGCGCGGACGGGTCGACGGGCAGCCTGGAGGCGTCGCTCATCAACACGCCCACCGGCACACCCCCTAGCATTACCACCGGAGGCTTTATGCCCTCGACTGGCGATATGGCAATGTACGCCGCGGCCGCCGCAGCGGTCGCCGGAGCCGCGCTCATCGTGGTCGCGCTCCTGGTCAAGCGGGGAGGTGGCAGCCATAAAGAGTAGCTGGCAGCCCCACAGAGAGCGGGGCGAGACGTAGCGAAGTAGAGGCTAAGATACAGACAGATGATGACCGATCGAATGAGAATCAACCGGAAAATGGAGGAAAAGAAGATGAGCATGAACAAGAACATCGCACGCCTGGCAGTAACGGCAGGCCTCACCGCAGCGCTGAGCTTCGGCGGCGTCATGGCCCCGGTGACCATGGCGTTTGCGGCGGGTACGCCGAAGGTGACCCAGAGCGGCAACGTGACGATCAAGGAGGATATCTACACGGATACAACCTTTAAGGGTATCCAGATTTTCAAGGCAACGGTCACACAGGATAAGAATAGCGACGGCTGGAATGGCCCCAAGACGCTTTCTGATATCAAGTGGGCGTCGGACGCCGTTAGGGATGCTGTGACGGGGGCGTTTGCCAGCACTACTGATAGCACAAAGCCCTCTGGCGTGGATGCTCAAGAGTGGGCTGACTGGATTCAATCGAAAACCAAAGCGGAGTACACGTCAGGTACGGACAAGAGTACTGCACTTGACGCCGGAACGACCCTCGATAAGATTGCCAAGGCACTGGAGGACGCCAATATCACTGAAGGGACGGATGAGTGCCAAACGAGCGCCAATGGCACCTTCACTGGTCTGAATACTGGCTACTGGCTCTTCGTGACTAAGAGTGTCGGCAAGAATGCTAATGCTGATAAGGGTAACACGGATACCTTCAGTTCGCCCATTTTCGCCATTGTTGGCGGTTCCGCTGAGAACTTAACTCCCAAGAAGCAGGTTCCCACTGTGACTAAGGCAGTTAAGGATGACGCACAGGATGGCACGTTCGGTACATTCGAGAATCCCAACAAGGCTGCTGACTCTCAGATGGACGACTATGTCGACTACCTGCTGACCGGCACCGTTGCGGGCAACATCAACACTTACAGCACCTACACGTACACCTTCAAGGATGAGCTGCCCAAATCCATGACGCCCATGTTTAAGACTGGCGGCACTACACCCGATGTCATGGTCAAGATCAACAATACCGAGGTCAAGTCTGGCTACACCGCCAACTACGTGGACGATACGATTACTGTCGACTTCACCAATCTCAAGAATTGCAAGGGCGAGGATGGCACTGCCATTGGGTTGAACAGTGACTCGAAGGTGACCGTCGAGTACAAGGCCAAGCTCGACCCTGCCAAGATCTTTGAAAATGGTAAGATCAAAAAAGAATTCAATGGGTTGGTTGGCAAGTCTCAGAAAAATAAGGTTACGCTGACCTATTCCAACAACCCACACGCCAACGGTACTGGCACCACGGTTGAGCACCCTGCCTACGACTACACCTACGGCATCGACGTCACCAAGGTCGGTTCTGATAATGACCAAAAGGGGCTCGAGGGCGTTGAGTTTACGCTGCGAGAGCAGGGCGATGACGACAGCTATATCATGGCAAATGGCGTCAAGACGACCGATAAAGCAAAGGCCAAGCTGGCAACCGACGGCGACGGCAAGATTAACGTTGTCGGTCTCGACGAGGGCACCTACGTTCTCACAGAGGTTACGCCCGCCCCTGGCTACAACAACTCCGCGGCAAACGGCGTGACCTTTACTATCAGCCGCACGCTCAATCAGGCTGGCGATGATGTTACCCCTAGTGCGGATTCTGCAATCCAGGCAGCAAGTGGTGTTGTGAAGGGAAATTCGGCTACCGCGTCTACCGGCAAACTCAGCTTTACCATTGTCGACCAGAAGGGCTCCGGCCTCCCGCTGACCGGCCTCAACGGCGTGACCTTCACTTGGATCGCTGGTGGCGCGGTGCTGTGCATCGGCGTGGCACACCTCATCCGCAGCCGTAAGCAGGTTGAGGAGTCCGAGCAGGAGTAACGCTTGCTCACCCATCCCTTTGGCAGGTGGGATGTGATGGCCATGAGACTTGCGGACACTTTTCTCGTCCATCTACGTTCTTGCTTTGCCATTCTCTTTTCGGGGCAGACTCCGCACTGGAGTCTGCCCCGTTTTTTTGGATAACGCAGCCATCCTCCATCGTCCGATGCGGGCACGTTCGTCATCGCGTTTCTTGACTCGTATGAGGTTCGGTTTAAGGTCCATAGGCGCACGCGCGGTGCGGACGGTAGAAGGCATTTGCGCCGCAACAAGCGCAAATAAGAATGCCCGGGGTTAGAGGCCCGGGCATTTAACAACGTCGGAAACTGGTCGCCCGCGCTCCTAAGTACTTACGCGGGGTGCGTCGTTTCCTATTGACATTGTATCCCGAATCGCCCAGCCGATCCGGGACATTTGAAAACGCAAACACGTCGGGCAAACCCGGACAATGCGGCCAGGTTCCGCTGGATGAGGAATCGTGTTTATAACTATCGAACAAATGTTTGTCAAAATCGCGTTTACCAGCTGCGGGTGCATACGCTCGCAGTAAAATGGCTTTGCGACGCATCCCGTGCGCGGGCGGCCGACGACTCGATCGGAGGTCCCCAAATGCTGAAATTCCTTAACGCGCTCGCCGCCCTCGCGGCGGTGGGCACGTTCGTCATCGCGTTTCTAGACTCGTATGAGGTTCGGTTTAAGGTCCGTAGGCGCACGCGCGGTGCGGACGGTAGAAGGCATTTGCGCCGCAACAAGCGCAAATAAGAATGCCCGGGGGTAGGATCCCGGGCATTTAACAAAACCAGAAAACTAGGCCGCCCGCGCTTTCGAACACTTACGCGGGGTGCGTCGTTTCCTATTGACATTGTATCCCGAATCGCCCCGCCGATCCGGGACATTTTGAAAACTCAAATGCTGGCTTATCCTCGACTGGACGGTGCAGTCAAGCTGCGTTGTCCGGCGTGGAAGCTCGCTAATCGGCTATTATTTGTTTAGACAACTTGAGTTGAAGAGGAGTGACCGGCGATGGTGCAGGGCGCCAAACATATGAAGAGCAATAACGCCGCGGACAACGGCGGCTCAAGCCCTCAGCCCAAACCTCAACCAAAACCTAAGCGCCGTCGCAAGCGACTGCCGCGCTGGGCCGACCGGCTCATCACCATCGTCATCATCCTTATTGGCGTGGGCCTTATGACCTGGCCGTGGATCTTGGACCGGCTTGAGGCCTCGGGCGTGTTCAACCAGATCAGCACCGTGTCCAGCACCTTGGACGCGCTGTCTGCCGAAGAGCGCGAGCGAATCCTGCTCCAGGCGCGCTCCTTTAACGAGCAGCTTGCCGGCGAGGCCACCGAGCTCCCCGCCGACCAGATCGAGCCCTACGCCCAGCAGCTCATCTTTGACCGCGACCCCATGATGAGCTGGGTCGAGATCCCCTCCATCGACGTGAGCATGCCCATCTACCACGGCACGAGCGAGGAAGTCCTTATGGCGGGCGTCGGCCACCTGGAGGGCACGAGCCTGCCGGTGGGCGGCACCTCGACGCATTGCGTGCTCACCGCGCACTCGGGCATGCGCAACCTGAGCATGTTCGACGACATCCACTCGCTGGAGCCCGGCGACCTGGTGCTGCTGCACACCATGAACAAGACGCTCGCCTATAAGATGGTGGACTCCGAGGTGGTGCTGCCCGAGGAGATGGAGTCGCTGACCATCGAGCCCGGCGCAGACAAGGTTACGCTCGTCACCTGCACGCCCTACGGCGTGAACGACCATCGCCTGCTGGTGCATTGCGTGCGCACCAAGTACAACAAGAAGGACGTCGACAAGCAAAAGTCGCTGGCCGGCCGCCACTGGGGCAAGCGCGAGTTTGCCGTGCTCATCGTGGTTGTGGCCATTGCGCTGTTGCTGCTGGACATCGTGATCCACGCGGTCCGCAAGCGCCGCAAGGCCAAGGCCTCGGCATAGGACATCGCTCGGAACCACCGCAAAGGTGCCTGTCCCCTATGTGACGGTTTTTGCATCAACCCGCCGCCCTCGTTACGTTTTCGCTGCATTTGGGTAAAGCGCCTGCTCCAAGCCGGCGTTGCCTTGTATACTAGAGCGGTTTAACTGTTATGCGGAAGGGAGCGCCTATGGCACTCAGCGAGAAAGACGTGCGCGGTATCGCCGAGTACGCAAAGATCGCACTGACCGATGACGAGCTCGCCCAGATGACGTCCTACATGAACGATGCCGTCCAGATGCTCGAGCCCGTCTTGCAATATGACTTGCCCGACGTGGAGCCCACGTTCCATCCCATCGGAAGCCTGTCCAACGTGATGGGCGATGACCTGCGCGAGCCCGAGCGCGACCTGCCGCTCGACGTTGCGCTCGAAAACGCCGGCAGCGCGCGCGACCGCTACTTCCGCGTGCCGTCCATTTTGGGAGAGGGGGAGAGCGAGTAATGGCGCAGAGCTTCGATTCCCTTACCGCTGTCCAGATTGCCGCGGGCGTTGCCGCTGGCGACTTTACCGCTACCGAGGTGGCCCAGGCCTCCCTTGCCGCCATCGAGGCGCGCGAGGGCGGGGTCCAGGCATTCCTGCAGGTGGCGCCCGAGCTTGCGCTCGAGGCCGCCGCGCGCGTGGATGCCGATCGTGCCGCAGGCAAGCCGCTGCCCCCGCTCGCGGGCGTGCCGCTGGCCATCAAGGACAACATGAACCTTGTGGGCACGCGCACCACCTGCGCTTCCCGCATGCTCGAGAACTACCAGAGCGTCTACACCGCCACCTGCGTCCAGCGCATGCTCGATGCCGGCTGCCTGCCCATGGGCAAGGCCAACATGGACGAGTTTGCCTTTGGCAGCTCCACCGAGAGCTCAGCGTTCCACCGCACCAACAACCCCTGGGATACCGAGCGCGTGCCCGGCGGCTCCTCGGGCGGCTCCGCTGCCGCCGTCGCCGCGGGCGAGGTCGCGCTCTCGCTGGGCTCGGACACCGGCGGCTCCATTCGCCAGCCGGCGTCGCTGTGCGGCGTGGTGGGCTTTAAGCCCACATATGGCGCCGTGAGCCGTTACGGCGTGGTCGCCTTTGGCTCGTCGCTCGACCAGGTGGGCCCCTTCGGCCGCACGGTCGAGGATGTCGCGCTGGCCATGAACGCGCTTACCGGCGCGGGCCACGATCCCTACGACTGCACCAGCCAGGATTGCGCCGTCGACTTTACCGAGCATCTCAACGATAGCATCGAGGGTAAGCGCGTGGGTATCATCCCCGCGTTTATGGAGGCCGAGGGCCTGACGTCCGAGGTCAAGGCCGCTGTTCAGCGCGCCGCCCAGGAGCTGCAGAACCAGGGCGCCGAGCTGGTCGAGGTCGACCTGCCGCACCTGGATGCCGCCATCGCCGCCTACTACGTCATCGGCCCGGCCGAGGCGTTCTCCAACCTGGCCCGCTTCGACGGTATTCGCTACGGCTATCAGGAGGAGGGCTGCGCCAACCTGTCCGACCAGAGCTCGCTGTCGCGCGCCCACGGCTTTGGCGCCGAGGCCAAGCGCCGTCAGATGCTCGGCGCCTACCTGCTGAGCTCGGGCGTGTACGACAAGTATTACTACGCTGCGCAAAAGGCCCGCACGCTCATCACGCAGGACTACGACACCGCGTATGCCAAGGTGGACACCATCCTCATGCCCGCCTCGCCGCGCACGGCCTTTAAGTTTGGCGAGATCAGCGACCCCACGCAGATGTACCTCTCCGACCTGTACACCATCTCGCTCAACATTTGCGGCAACGGTGGTATCTCGGTGCCGCTGGGCTTGGGCGAGGATACTCAGCTGCCCGTTTCTGCCCAGCTGGTGGGTCCGGCGTTTAAGGACCGTCAGCTGCTCACGTTTGCCCGCGCCCTGGAGCGCGGCTTTGCCGATGCCGCCACGGGTGCGCCCGTGCTTTCCGTCGCACCCGATTTTGCCGGGAAGGGAGGCGAGCTGTAATGAAGGAGCTTTCCGAGGTCCTGCAGGATTGGGAGGCCGTGATCGGCCTGGAGATTCATACCGAGCTCACCGCACTCGATACCAAGATGTTCTGCAACTGCAAGCTCAGCCACGATGACGAGCCCAACGCCAACGTGTGTCCGGTGTGCTTGGGCCTGCCCGGCGCCCTGCCGGTGCCCAACAAGCGCGCCATCGAGAGCATCGTTAAGGCCGGCCTCGCCACCAACTGCGAGATCCAGCGCCACTCGATGTTCTACCGCAAGCACTACTTCTATCCCGATATGGCCAAGAACTTCCAGACCACGCAGGGTCCGGTCGCCTTTGCCATGTACGGTCACCTGGACCTGGACGTGACTGGTCGCGGCGCTGCAGAGCGCCCCGATTGCGCGTTTGGCGAGGCCGAGGCCCAGAGCCTGGCGAGCGCCTCGGCCAACGCCGAGGGCCTGTCCACGTCCATGACGTCGACCATGCGCGAGGGCAATCAGCGTGCCGGCCATCTGGCCAGCTATGACGCGTCCAACCTGCAGATGCCCGAGCGTCGCGAGGACGGTTCCTACACGGTGCCCATCCGCATTCTGCGCATCCACATGGAGGAGGACGCTGCCAAGATGGTGCACGTGGGCGGTGCCGAGGGCCGCATTACCGCCGCCGCCGAGTCGCTCGTCGACTACAACCGCTGCGGCACGCCTTTGATCGAGCTCGTCACCGAGCCCGACTTGCGTACGCCTGAGGAGGCTCGCCTGTTTATGGAAAAGCTCCGTCGCATCTTTGTGACGCTGGGCATTTCGGACTGCTCCATGGAGAAGGGCTCCATGCGCTGCGACGGCAATGTGTCGCTGCGCCGCCGCGGCGAGACCAAGCTGGGCACCAAAACCGAGCTCAAGAACCTCAACTCGTTTAAGAGCCTGCACGACGGCCTTGCCTACGAGATTTGCCGCCAGGCCGAGGTGCTCGAGGAGGGCGGCATTATCTATCAGGAGACCCGCCACTGGGAGCCCAGCCGCAAGCGCACCGTGGTCATGCGTGTGAAGGAGACGGCCGACGACTATCGTCTGTTCCCCGACCCCGACTTGGCGCCGTTCGATCTGGACGACGAGTTCATCGATCGCTGCCGAGGTGAGATTCCCGAGCTGCCCGATGCCAAGCGCGCCCGTTTTGAGGCCGATTTTGGCATTAAGGCGGCCGATGCCGAGCAAATCGCCGGTGACCCGGAGTTTGCCGAGTTCTTTGAGGCCTCCGCTGCCGGTATGGCTGGCAAGGAGGCCCAGACGGTTGCAAACTTGCTGGTGAACGAGATGATCGCCTACCTTAAGGGCGCGGGCGTGTCGCTCGTCGAGTCCGGCATCGCGCCGGCTCAGGTGGCAGCGCTTGCCAAGCTGCTGGCGACCGATGCCATCAGCTCCAACCAGGCTCACGAGGTCTTTGAGGCCATGGCCCAGACCGGCGACGACCCCAACAAGATCGTCGACGAGCGCGGTATGCGTCAGGTGAGTGATGCCGGCGCGCTGCAGCCGATTGTGGACGAGGTGCTGGCAAACTGTGCCGAGCAGGCACAGCAGTATCGTGACGGCAACCAGAAGGTCATCGGCTTTTTGGTGGGCCAGTGCATGAAGGCGAGCCGCGGCAAGGGCAACCCGAAGCTCTTCAACGAGTTGCTGAGAACGTCGCTCTCGTAAGCGGGAACCGAGGGGCCGGGCGCAGGGCCTTGCCTCTCAATTTCGGACAGTCCTGACTCACGACGGAGGCGCCACTGGCGCCTCCTGTTCGTGCGGAACTCATTGAGAGGCAAGGCCCTGCGCCCGGCCCCTCGGTTCCGTGGCGACTCAGCCGTTCTGGTCAGTCGGGCT
Organism: Collinsella sp. LCP19S3_D3; assembly: GCF_052121455.1. Classification (NCBI taxonomy): domain Bacteria; kingdom Bacillati; phylum Actinomycetota; class Coriobacteriia; order Coriobacteriales; family Coriobacteriaceae; genus Collinsella; species Collinsella sp. LCP19S3_D3. The sequence continues at coordinate 15,711 of NZ_JBQKEF010000012.1, forward strand.
GAATGGAAATAGAGTGAATGGGCGCGCCGTTGGCGCGCCCATTGTTTTTGAAGGGAACTCATTTTGAGCAAGCGCCCGCCCTGCCGGGGCTCCCGGGTTCCGTGGCGACTCAGCCGTTCTGGTCAGTCGGGCTGAATGGAATTTGGTGAATGAGGGTGCCGTTTGCACCCTCATTTTTTTGTGGATGTGGCGCAGGGACGGTCCCTTGGTCACATTTTTGGGCTGTGGAAAGCGAAGCTTAATACTACTTTTCCCGAGAAGTGAACGACCTTATTTGGACCTCTGAAGCATCGACACTATTTGGACGCTGTTTCCTGCGGTTTTGCCGAGTTTTCCCTGCGGTTTTGTTACTAAAAAATGCGGATGCTTCAGGGGTCCGATTTTGCTCGTTCACTTCTCGGGAAAAGTATTAGACCTCGATTTGCTGGGACGGGGGAGAGTCTTTCTTGGATGCCGGAGATGTACGTTGCGGCAGACCGATTGTCGAAAGTCGGCCGGTCTGCACCCTAAGATTTCCAGAAAGTTAACCATTTTTGACCTTAATAGTTAGTATTACTTAACTATTATCCAAAAGTGTGCTCATGCAAACTTATTCACTTGGGTGCTGAGGCACCGTGCCGTGTCCAATGCGGCAAAAGGGAGAAGCAACATGAAGAGGCCGACGTTTAACACCCTGCTTGTCGGTGGCGGTTTTCTGCTTGGTACGGCTGGCATCAAGCTGCTCGCCAGCGCTCCGGTAAAGAATGCCTGCGTGCAGGGCATCGCGTGCGGCATGCTGCCGTCGAGTACATCGTGGCGCACGGCATCGCTTCGTCCATCGAAGGGCGTCGCGCCATCATCGGTTCCGCGCACTTTGACCGATACGGATCTTGCTGCGATCGTGCGCCTGCGCCGTATGAGCCAGGGCCTTGTTGATCGTTTGACGAGCTCCTACTCTAAGGTGATGCTCACCAACTCGGCGCTCTTGTCACTGGGCATTACCGGCACGATTGCCTCGCAGGCATCGTCGCTGCTGCACAACGGCTCGACGATCGCCTACAGCCTGAGCAACGCGAAGGCTTACCTGCGTTAGCAGACGTGTTTGCCCACGTTATCTGGCCTGCGCCCAGACGGCATCGGTGTCGTCCAGGCGCAGGCCTTTTGCATTTGACCATTTGATAGCGTCTCTATATAGAGTTGCTATCGAGGCTAGCAATTGAAGGGAGTGAGATCGACGTGGGTGCTGCTAGCGGCATGGCGCAGGTGAACGTTCGCGTGGATCGCCAGGTCAAGAACCGTGCCGAGGAGGCGCTGCGGATTTCGGGCGGGACACTGCCCGGGCTCATCAAAAAGGTGGTGGCCAAGGTGGCGCAGGGTGGCGGTTCGTGCGAAGAGGTGTTGTCGGCCGTTGACGACCAACCGCCTAGTGCTGGTGCCACCTCGCCGTTTGTCGCATCATGGGCGGCGGTGGATCAGCTTTACGCGGACCTGGGCATCGATACATCGTCTGCGTCTGATGACCGCAGCTGGGACACAGTCTATCCCGAAGCCATGGATGAGCATTATCGCCAAAAGGGGATGATCCTGTGAGCGGAGGCCCCCTTAAGATCATGGTGGACGCCAACGTATGGGTCGATTCGTTTTGCGCCGAGCATACCGAGTCGCTTGCCGCGCGTGCGTTTATTGGGCAGGCGACGGAGGCGGGGGCGTTGCTGTTCTTTCCGGTGCATATCGCCAAGGACGTGCTGCACGTTGTCCAACACGAGCTGAAGCGTAGCGTTCTTGCCGACGGGGGAGCGCTCGACGAGGCATCTGTCCGTGCAATTGGCGATGCGGCGTTGGCGTTTGTTCGGAACATGACCGAAAACGCCACGGCCGTGGGCGCTGATGCATCCGATCTGTGGCTAGCCGACAAATATCTGACGCTCCATCGCGATTACGAGGACAACTTGGTGCTCGCCGCGTGCAAGCGCGCGCAGATCGATTACTTGGTGACCAACAATCGCAAGCTGCTCGAACATGCCGATCTTGCAGCAAAGACCCCGCGCCAAATGATGCCGATTCTAGCTTTGGCCGAACGTGGTGGCGCGGCTATCGGTTAGCGCGAACTGTTTGCGTGGCCTTCGGAACGTCGGCGCTCAGAAGGCCACGCATCCTTTAATTACAAAAGCGCTGCCTTGATGACGGGAGCTTCGACGAGCTTCTCGGCGGCCTTTTCGTCGGAATCGTTTAGTGCTGCTAGACTGCGGTAGACCCACTCGTTGACCTGGGTGTTCTTGACGCCTGCGGTCTGCATAAGGGCGCCTACCTCGCGGATTGCTGCGAGCAGATCGGCTTTGGGACCCGCGAGCTCGACCTCGATGCCGTGGTAGGCGGCCACGCCGCGGTTCTCGCTCACGTGGTCGATAAAGCCCGCGACGGTCTCAAACTGCTGGGCGAGAGCTGCATCATCGTCAGCGTCCAGCGCAACAAGGGCGTTCGATACCGTGAGGGCGGGATGTCCACAGGGGACAAAGCCTTCGATGACATCCATAGCTTCGGTAATGGTTGAGCCCAGGCCTGCGAGGGCATTGACGAGTTGCTGCTTGGTATCCATAACTGTCCTTTCGACGGGTCAATTTTGCTTGGCGAAAATATACGTGACGCGTTCAGTGGCAAAAATGCGAAGTATGGTGCACATTAGGGTCTTCACAGCTCGTGCATAGAGCAGCTGTCTGCCTTTAGAACGTGGTAAGATAGCTATCCACGAGCGGGGTTTACCCCGCGTGTTCCTTGAAAAGTCGACGGCTATCGGGTGTTTGCAGGCCCGATACCATCCAGACTTTCCCAACATTCGGGGGCGACTGGTTTCGACACGATAGCTCTGAGAGAGGAAGCAAGCCGAGGTCTCCTCGCCTCGTTAAACAGGGGTACCGTCAAATTGAATTGACAACAACTCTTCTTTTGAGCCTATGGCTCTCGCTGCTTAGTTTATAGCGGCGCGTCAACCCGGTGATTTCCCCGACACCGGCGCGACGTCATGTTAGGGGAATGCTCCCGCGCACGTAATCGGTATGGCGCGGGCTAAGACCGAACCGGTTGGGATGCCGCGAGCGTGTCGCTGCGCGCAAAGCGTCCGAGACTAAACCAGCGACTGAGCTTGGAGATGCCAATCAGGGGGCTTTCGTGGACCGGAGTTCGATTCTCCGCGCCTCCACCAAAAGAGGAAGCGTCGAACTCTTCTTTTACAAGAACGAGTTTGCGCTTGTGTATAGGTTGGGGGACGCCTGATGGCGTCCCCTTTCCGTTTTCGTCGATGCGAAACGCCGTGTGTTGCGTTTTAAGGCGTTTTAAGCCCGCTGGGGTACTCGTGTACCCCTCGGGCTTTTTTCGTGCCTTAAAACGCCTCTGAAGCGGTCTGAGGACGTTCGAGCGCCCATGTGCATCTCGCATCCGCTCGATGCAAGGGTGGCCGCCCTGCGGGCGGCAGTCGGATGTGGGTGGACGTACAGAAGGGGTGCGGCATGGGCCTCGTTCCATTTTGCCGGCCGTTCGTTAATATCTATTAACGCTGAGAACTTTTGTTCCAGTTTTGAAATTCGATTTAACGCTCATTTATGAGGGTTTTTTCCTGAAAAAGTGCGATTTGTTCCAGTTGTTCCAATTCGCAAAATCGGAGTTGGAACAGGTTTTTCCCGTATCTACCAGGCATTTCTAGTAAATGTTCCATTTGTTCCAATTATTTTTAACTTACGCGTAAGAGAAAAAATATAGGAAGGGGTCTATATATGTATGTATATATATAAAACTTGTTAGAAACCGGAACAATTGGAACAAATGAGCAAAACCGCAGGTAAACACGTAAAAATCCTGTTCCAATTCGAAAAACGGAGTTGGAACAAGATTTAGCGAATCGCGCAAAACCGCAGGTAAACACGGAAAAATCTTGTTCCAACTTTTTTGGAACAAACTGGAACAAAACTGGAACAGACCCCGCAATCCTTGGCGTACGTCTTCTTCCCCCGCCGATTTTTCAGGGGGCGCGAGCGAACTTTTTTGAATTGATTTCTGCCCATAAACGAGCGGAAATAGGCTCTGAGCAGGGGTAACGAAATAATAAGTGTTGCAAAGTTAGTGTTAACGCCGTATAATAAAAGCTGTATAGATAAATGGCTCAGCACCCGTCCCGTCCTTGATGCGGGGTTGCTACCGGGAATAGGAGCCGAGCGCTCGGTCGAATAGGCCGTGCGTCACGGGCGAAATAACGAACACGAAGCTCCCGTGGAAACCGAGATAGACAAGGCTTTGCGCCTCTGTCCCTCTTCGGTTTCCACGGGAGCTTTTTTTGTTTCGCGAAAAGGATTTTGAACATGGAGGTGGCTGGTTATGGCTAAGGCAAAGCAGCAAGTGAAAGGGTCGAAGCCCTCTTACATGACGACGTATGAGGCGGCGGATTTCCTCGGTTTTACCGCAGGCACGCTCCGCGTCTGGCGCTCTCAGGGCAAGGGGCCGAATTACTACAAGGTCGGTAGCACGGTTCGCTATGAGATGGATGACCTTGAGGCGTGGAAGAACGAGAACGTGAAGCACGTCGAGCTGACGAATTAAGGAGGTGAGAACATGGAGGCAAAAGAAAACCGCCCCGACGCCTGCACAGCTTCCGGGACGGCCAAATCTATATATAAATATTTTAGCGCAGATGCGCCTGATATTCAAGAGGAAAAGGGCTGGCTGTGCCTGCCCGATGATTGTGCAGCGGACATCGTGTCGTTCTGCGAAGAGCAGAGCATCGCGTACGACAATCTTCTCGCGTACGCCGCCCTGTCCTACCTTCAGGGCATCGACGCCGAGGACCCTCCCTCTCGCGACACGCTCAAGTTCGAGCTTCTGACGCTGACGAACCGCTGCATCGACGCGTACAACTTGGGCAAGCGCGACCCGAATGCGGCGCCTGGAGCGAAGCGGAAGGACGCCTACCCGGATGAGAAGCAGGGCGCTGAGCGCTACAAGCGCCTGTCGGGTCTCCATTTCCTGCAGATTGCCATTGTCCTGCGCGAGCTGCATCACGCTATCGCGATACCCTGCAACAGGGCTGACGAAGACGGCAACTTCGAGATAGGCGTCTATCAGGAGAGCGGTCCGAACAAGGGGTGCTATGACACGACCGAAGGGGTCCTGACGCGCCTGATTCGCAGCTACAACATGGCAATCACCACGCAGGGCGTCACCGAGACGGTCGCCACCCTTCGCGACATCTGCGAGAAGAAGAGGGCGTGCACGGACAAAGACCTCGTTGCCGTGAACAATGGCATCTATGACTACGGCCACAAGATTCTGATGGGTTTTGACCCCGAGCTGGTCTTTCTGGCGAAATCCCATATTGATTTTGTCGACCATGCGCCGAATCCCGTCATCCACAACGGTGATGACGGCACCGATTGGGACGTCGTCTCTTGGATGAACGAGCTTTCCGACGACCCGGAAATCGTCAAGCTCCTATGGCAAATCATCGGAGCCGTCATCCGCCCGAACGTGAGCTGGAACAAGAGCGCATGGTTCTATTCGACGCTGGGCAACAACGGCAAGGGCACGCTGTGTGTCCTGCTGCGTAACCTATGCGGGTCGGGCGCTTGGGCATCCATTCCCCTGAAGAACTTCTCGGAGCCGTTCATGTTGGAGCCTCTGACCCGCGTGTCCGCCGTCATTACCGACGAGAACGACACGGGGACGTTCGTGGACGACGCGGCGGCGCTCAAGAGCGTCATCACGGGCGACCCCTTCCAGCTGAATCGCAAGTTCAAGGCACCCCGCAACGTGCTGTTTCGCGGGTTCATGATTCAGTGCGTCAACGAGCTGCCGAAGCTCCGCGACAAGTCCGAATCCATGTACCGCCGCCTGCTGGTGATTCCGTTCGACAAGCGATTTCAGGGATGCGAGCGCAAGTACATCAAGGACGACTACCTGAACCGTCAGGACGTTCTTGAGTACGTGCTCTACCGCGTGCTCGCCGAGACCGACTATTACGAGCTGGATGAGCCGGATGCCTGCTCGGCGCTTCTGGATGATTTCCGCGTGGCGAACGACCCCCTGCGCCAGTTCGCCGACGAGATTTTCCCTGCGGCGTCTTGGCATCTGCTCCCGTGCAAGTTCCTGTACGACCTGTACCGCCATTGGTTCCAGCGCAATCAGCCATCCGGTCGCATGCTCGGCCGAAACGCTTTTTATGAATCAATCGAGGGCCTTGCCGAGGAACAGGGCTGGCAGTTGCAGGAGCGTGTTCGAAGCACCGGGCGTATGGATTTCCCCGAGCCGCTGATTCTCGAATACGACGTGACGGAGTGGATGAACAAGTCCTATCGCGGGTCCAGTAACAGCCGTCTGTGCATGCCGGACCCGAAAGACAGCTATCGCGGATACGTGCGTATCTCGACCGCCTTCTTCGACGGCGGTTATGACATAGACGATTCAACGATTAAGGAGGAATAGATTATGGCAACGAAGAGGTTTGATGACGTGGCCGAGAAGGCACGTGCGTTAGAGGCTCAGGCGAAGAAGCTGCGCCGCGAGGCGCAGGCCGCGAGGACGAAGGCTTACGCCGACGCGCTCGTGGCGGTTTTCCCGGAAGTGAAGGACATGGGTTCGGCGGAAGAGGTCCTTGACTTCGTCAAGGGACTGAAGCCGGACACCGGACACGGAACGCCGGATGCGCGCGCCGCTGGCGCTGCGGATTCCGGTCATGTTCCTACCGCAGAAGCTGGAGAGTCGTCGGAAGCGCACGGCGGTTTTTCCGGCGCGGCCTACCAAGGGTAGCCGTGCCGGGTTCCACCGAGGGATTCGGGTTCCATGTCGGACAGGGGAAGTCGTTCCCGTGTCCGACACGGACGGGCGAGGCTCGGTGGACAAAAGGCGGGGGTTCGAAGGGGACGGCGCAGCCGCCCCCTCGCAAGCTGACGGAGTAGGACAAATTGCGAGAATCGCAATTTGTACGTACGAAGTCAATGCTTGCTCTTTTCCCCTTTGCGCAGAGACGTTGTGAGATTAGCCGAAAACGGCATTTCGGATTGTCCGCCGCAGGCGGGCGTTTCGGATAGCAGCAAAGAAGGTGTTCCGCATGGCGGAAACGTATGAAAAAAGAAGCGGGAAGGCGACGCGCCAGAAGTACGTGAAAGACCGCCGTGACAAGGTGGTTCAGGTGCGTATGAACGACGCGGAGCTTTCCCTGCTGGACGAGCAGCGCGGGACGTGCTCGCGTTCCAATTTTCTTCGCGGTGAGCTGTACGCGAGTCGGTACGCGCCGCCCAGCCGCAAGGTGGTTCTGGACGTCCCGGCCCTGGACCGTGTCCGTGTCGAGCTGAACCGCATCGGCGTCAACATGAATCAGATTGCCCGAGCGCGCAACCGGCGCTTGAGCGGCATGGGAATGCTCGACGCGGCGCGTGAGGAAATGAGGACGAAGGACGAGGCGGAAGCGTTCCGCGAGTTCCGCGATTCGGTGGACAGGCTCCGGGCGCAAGTCGAGGGACTGCGTGCGGATTTGCAGGCGTACGTGGAGACGGGAGGTGATGTCTGATGTCAACGACGCATGTGCAGTCGCTTCCGAACGTGCGCGGGCGCATGTCGTACACCGAGTTCGGCGAGGGAAAGCGCAGACGCGCTCATCTGGAAAACGGCACGGACCGCATCGCCGCGCAGATGGGTGACGCCGCCTCAAGAGGGGATTTCATTGTCTACTGCGAGGGGCAGAAGCATCGCCACCCGAACGCGGTAAACGAGGGCTACGAGCTGCGCATCTCATGGGCGACCGACGAGCTTGACCCAAGCAAGGCCGACGACATCCAGCGTGGCATGGAGTACGCGTACACGCTGTGCCACGAGCTTGCCCCCGACTCCATGTGCTGGGTCACCATGCACGTGGACGGCGAGGGAGGCTGCGTGCATGCGCACGCGACCATTGCGAACCACGACGCCCGTACCGGGCAGGTCATCAACAAGGGAGACACGAGCCTCTACGCTCCGCGTGTGAAGGCGGTCAATGATGAGCTGAGTCGTGCGTGCGGCTTTCAGGTGCTGGGAGCGGACAAGGAGATGTCCCTCTGGGAGCAGAAGCGCGAGACGTTCCAGCCCGGTTCTTTCGACCGGCGTCTCGGCGACAGGGTGGCGGATGCCCGCGACCGCTCCGGCACGCTGGACGAGTTCAGGCACAATCTTGAGTTGAGCGGCGTGACGCTGAAGGAGACCACGAAGACCGACGGGAAGACCGGCGAGGTCACGACGGGATGGTCCTACAAGGCTGTGGACGAGTGGGGACCGAAGCGCCGCACCCGCAAGCGCCGTGCCTCCAACCTCGCCGACGACCTGACCCGCGAGGGCATCGAGGCGTACTTCGAGGCGAAGCAGCGCGAGCTTGAGGCACAGGAGCAGGACGCCCCGGCACCGGAGGTCCTTCCCGACGTGCCCGAGACGGCAGAGCCGGCAGAACAGCCCTCTGCGGATTTCGCTCTCGACGTGTACGGCCTCGACCGGGCGTACGTGTCGGAGATGGCGTCCGACCTCCAGAAGGCGCACATCCACCGCTCGCGCGAGGAGGGCAAGCCTTTCTTGGACGAGCGCTACGAGAGGCTCGTGGAGGCGCGCAACCACCCGGACGAGCAGCTGGCGAAGCTGCGCGAGGACGTGGACGCCGCAAGGCGCGAGTTTTATGCCTCCAAGGAGGCACGCGACACCCTGCAGCACCCGTGTCCGGGGCTTCTGGCCGGCATGCACGTGTTCGCCAAGGCGGGGTGCAACGCCCGTGACCCCGTGTCCCGCATGATGGCCGACATGACCGCCATGATGCTGCGCATGATGATTCAGCAGGTGCTCGCGGAGGAGCGCCGCAGGCAGCGCGAGGAGGCGGAGAGGCGCGTCTACGAGTCCCGCAAGAGCATGTGGGACGCCGAGAAGCGCCTCAAGGCAGCGGAGAAGGCGCTGTCCAACGAGGACGAGCGCGAGTCCAAGGCGCATGCCAAGACCATGCGGGCACGCTATGCCAGGGCGCGAAGTGCCAGCCCAAGCGCGCCGAGGTCGGCGGGCAAGGGCACGCAGTTCGGCGAGTAGCCGAAAAGATAAGGGAGCAGCGTCAAGCTGCTCCCTTTCTCAATGGATTTCAGGTGCTGGCACGTAGTCCCAGCTGGTCCCGAAGTGCGTGATTCCCCACACGTACAGGTCAAGCTCCTCGTCGTGGAACACCGGCTCGTCGGTGTGCTCCATGAGGAACGACGGGTCCTGCACGATGTACCACTGGAAAATCTCGTCCCACGGTGCCCAGTCCCCGCTCACGGGTTCGAGCGGGCGGTTGGCAATCTCGTTTGCGAGCACCATCCCGCCGCACGTCTCGGCGAGGTCGGCGTAGGTCTTGATGCCGTAGTCACTCATCGCTCTCCTCCTCTGCTTCCCGCTCCTCGATTCGCTTGAGGTATTCCGCCACGCAGTAGCGCATGGTTCGCAGGGTCTCGCAGTCGATGCTCTCCGTGAGGATGTCCCCGTCGAGGACGACCTCGCCCAACGCGTTCACGAACCGCCACTCCATCACGTTGTCGATGCGCTTGAGCACGTCCTTCAGGGTGCCGCTGTCGCGCATGGGGGCATTTGCATCGGCCTTAGCCATGCGCTCAAGCTCCTTGGCCTTCGCCGAGCAGATGCGGGCGGTGCGCCTGAGCACCTGCGCCCTCCACATGGCCTCCTCCTGCGGGCTGTTGGATTCAAATCGGTCTCTGTCCATATACGGACCTCCTTTTTCTTCGGATTGGCACCCGACGCCGCAGGCGTCCTGTATGGGTGCAGTCCGCTCGCGGGCTACGAAGAGACCTTCAGAAGGGCTGTTGACGGGCGTACGCGCAAGGGGCTGGAATCGGGGTTTTTCGGCGTCCGCTCATTTATGAGACGGATTCGGAAAATGCGGCGGAACGGACGGAGCGAAGCGAGGGCGTGAAGCCCGTTTGGAGACCAGCAAAAGCCCAGACAAAGCCCCTGCTCCGGTCTGCAAAAGGACGTGCTCCGATAGCTACTGCATATTGACTTTTATTTATTCAGTAGCTATAATGTAGATATTGAGTATATAGTCTTGATAGGATGGAGGTGCTGATATGAAGACAATCGCAGTCGTTTGCGAGAAAGGCGGCACCGGTAAGTCGGTGATAGCCAACGAGCTTTACGAGAGCTATGTGCGACAGGGCGTGCCCGCGTCGCTCTACTCTCTGGACGGTCAGTATAAGGACGCGTCGTCTTCGAAGAAGGTCGAGGATGCCGAGGTTGCCATCGTCGATACGCCGGGCGTGCTGACGGACAATCTGAGCGACCTCGTTTCCGGTGCGGACGTCATCGTCATCCCCGTTCGACCGACGCCGAACGACATCGAGCCGTTCACGCGAACGGTCTCTATCGTGACGAAGAACACGAATGCCCCGCTGGTCATCGTGGTGAACGGGACGAACCGTTTTCGTATGTGCGCGTCGTTCATGGCGTGGCTTGAGAAGAAGCCATGGGCGAAAAACGTCGTCAAGGTTCCGCAGTCCGAGGCAATCGTGCAGGCGCAGGGCATGCGGAAATCCGTCGTGAACGTGGACAGGCACGGTGCCGCCGCCGAGGCGGTCCGCATGATGTGCCGCAAGGTCAGCATTCTTGCGGGCCTGCCGTTCGAGAAGAAGCAGTTGAAAAGGATAGATACTCATTAGATACTTGTTAGATAATGAGTATCTATGCGAGGAGGTAGGATATGGCGAAGAAACAAGATATGGCGGCATTGCTTGACAAGTTCGAAGCAGACGCCGCGAAGGAACACGATAAGAAGGAGGCCAAGGCGAGCGTTTCCGCCGATGCATCAGAGGAGCGTGCCACGTCGTTGGTCTCCATGACGAAAAGCGATAAGGAGCGCCTGACGGCGATTGCGAAGGCTCACGGGCTGAGCCTGTCCGCGTTTTTCCGTCTGGCTGCCGACGAGTACATCGCGAATCATGAGTGGTAACAAAATAAGAAAAGGAGATGGCAAAATGAAACAAATGACACAGGCGAGTCTTTTCTGCGGAGCAGGCGGATTGGATATTGGATTCGAGCGTGCCGGTTTCAAGACGGTTTGGGCGAATGATTTTAACAAGGATGCATGCGATACGTTCCGTCGTTGGAGCGACGCAACTGTAGTATGCGGCGATATTGGACAGATTTCTGAGAACGATATTCCCGATACCGATATTATTCTCGGTGGGTTCCCGTGCCAAGGGTTTTCCTTGTCTGGTCCGCGTAAGTTGGACGATAGTCGCAATTCTCTGTACAAGCATTATGTGCGCATTGTTAAGGCGAAGCGTCCATTGGCTTTTGTCGGAGAAAACGTGAAAGGTCTGCTCACGATGGGCGGCGGACAGATTATCGAGGCGATTGTTGAGGCGTTCTCAGACTGCGGTTATGACGTACGGTATAAGTTGTTGAACGCAAAGTATTACGGCGTGCCCGAAGACAGAGAGCGAGTGATTATCGTCGGTCTTCGTAAGGATTTGGGCATTGACGAGTTCGTATATCCTGAATCGAGCGATAACCTTGTTACGCTTCGGGAGGCGTTGAAGAATGTTCCTGCTCCGGGCGATGGGGACGTCTGCATGGCTCCGTATAGCAGTCGTTATATGTCTCGGAATCGCAAACGCGGCTGGGATGAAGTGAGTTACACCATTCCTGCTATGGCCAAGCAGGTGACGCTGTGGCCGGGTTCGCCGGATATGGTCAAGATTGATAAAGATGTTTGGCAATTCGGAGACGGTGAGACTCGTCGTTTGAGCTGGCAGGAAGCAGCTGCGATTCAGACGTTTCCTGCTGATATGAAGTTCTGCGGTGATTTGACCAGTGTATACAAGCAGATTGGTAATGCGGTGCCATGTAACTTGGCGGAAGCGGTTGCTGTGCGTGTACGAGAGACGTTGGAAAAGATTTAATCGAGAAGGGAGGAATGTGCGTGGCTAAATCAGGTAGCCAGACAAAGCTGGGCAAAGCATTTGAATACGCCTGCGTTATTGCACTTTATGACAAATACAAAGATACGCAGGATGTAATTGTGGAAGATACTGCGCAGATGCGCACTGCTAAAAATTGTTTCGAAACCGCAGGTGAGAAACAGAATGATTTTATGGATGCGGCGAATGCAGCTGCCAGGGTTATTACCCGTTTGGAGCCTCGTTTGGAATATGCGGATAATGACACGCCGCTTGTGTTGTCCGTTCAGGCAGATGCCGCAGGTATTGCTGGAGATGTTCGAGATGTTTTATGCATTCGTAGGGGTCATCGTTGGGAGATTGGACTTTCCTGCAAGCATAACCACCATGCGGTTAAGCACAGTCGTCTTTCAGATATGATTGATTTTGGTGCTGAATGGTTTGACCATCCGTGTTCGCGAACATATTTCTCGGAAGTGGTTCCGAAATTCACACAACTTAGGCAGTTGCGTGACGATAGTAAAGAATTGGGGACGCCTGCTTTATGGTCGGATTTGCCAGATAAAGCTGGTGACTACTATGAACCGATTTTACAGTCGTTTATGGATGAATTAAGGCGATTGAGTGAGACTTATGACGATGTGCCTGAAAGGCTCATTCGATATTTGATAGGACGTTATGACTTTTACAAAGTCATAACTGATGATGCGCGTAGAACAACTCGTGTTGAAGCTATCAACGTGATGGGCACGTTGAATGAGGCGTCTGAGGGTCATAAATCAATTACCACAGTGCCTATTTTGAAGGTGCCGACAAGGTTCTATCACATTGGTTTCAAGGAAACTAATGGTGTGAGGTCGCAAAATACAATTCATGTCGTATGCGATAACGGATGGGAAATCTCAATGAGACTGCATAACGCAAGTTCAAGGATTGAACCGTCTTTGAAGTTTGATGTCCAGTTGATTTCTTTCCCATCTACGTTATTTGCGCAGGTTGAACCTTGGGATTAGCGAGATAAACATTGAGATGCTCGCCGTTCCGTGAGAGCGGCGAGCCATCTATCAGAGGAAGAATAGACGTGAAAGCCTATAAGCAGAAATTACAGGGGGTGGTAAACCTATGGCACGTAAGAAGAAATTCGCGCCGAACGACAACAACCTTGCGATAGCGTACTATCGCTTCTCGTCCCACTCGCAAAACGACGCGAGCATCGACCAGCAGCGCGAGCTTGCCCACGAATGGGCGGATGCGCACGGCTTCAAAATCGTGCAGGAGTACGAGGACGCGGCAATATCCGGCACCACGGACGCACGACCGGGGTTCCAGCAGATGCTGTCGGAAGTCGCAAAAATCCGTCCTCATACCCTCATCATGTGGAAGACCGACCGTCTGGGACGCGACAAATACGTTCTGGCGATGGCGAAAAAGAAAATCCGCGACGCGGGATGCGAGATTCACCTGTTGGCCGAGCACATCCCGACGGAGGGACCCGAAGGCGTCCTCATCGAGGGGCTGATGGAGGCCATGGCGGAGTATTACAGCCGCCAGCTGTCGCAGAACATCCAGCGCGGCATGGACTACAACGCGCAGCACGCCCTGTACAACGGCCACAAGCTGTTCGGCTACGACGTGGACAGGTCCACGAAGAAGTACATCCCTGACCCGAACACGGCGCCGTTCGTGCAGTGGGCGTTTAAGGAGTACGCGTCGGGCAAGCCGCTGAAGACCATCGCCGAGGAGATGAACGCGCAGGGCCTGCGCACGCCGAGGAACGCGAAGTTCAGCGTGAACATGCTGAACAAGATGCTCAAGAACCGCGCCTACATCGGCGAGTACCACCACGGCGACATCACGGTCGCCGGCGGAATGCCCGTCCTTGTCGACGAGGCGACCTTCGATAGGGCGCAAAGGCGGTTCGCCGAGAACAAGCGCAAGGGTTCCCAGCGGGCGCACGGCATGGACGGCAGCGACGCTCCGCGCTATTGGCTCACGGGCAAGCTCTATTGCGGTGAGTGCGGGAGCACCATGCAGGGCGTGTCAGGTACGAGCGCGACGGGACGGACGTATTACTACTACTATTGCTCCGCCCAGCGCAGGAAGGAGTGCCACCTGCACAAGGCCCGCAAGCGGGACTTGGAGGACATGGTGCTGTTCGCCCTGCACAACATCGTCGACGACGAGGAGAACGTGACGGCGCTCGCTCTGGATGCGGCGGAGTATTACGAGAAGAGCCACGACGACACCGCGTATCTCGAAGCGCTGGAGGCGAAGCGCAGGGAAGTGGAAAAAAGCCTTGCGAACCTCGTGAAGGTCATCGAGAGGGGCGTGGTCAGCGATACGGTGACACAACGCCTCACGCAGCTCGAAGAGCAGAAGAGCGCCCTGAACGATGCCATAGGGACGGAAAACGTCCGCGTGTCGCTGTGCGAGGACAGGCACAGCATCCAGGCGCACTTCGACAAGTTCCTGCATGCCGACGTGAACGACCCGGAGATTCGAGACCAGGTCTTCGAGTATTTCGTGGATAAAGTCTATCTTTACGATGACAAGCTCGTCGTGAGCATGTGGTTCTCCGAGGACGACAAGCAGGAAATCACGTGGCGGGACTGGTTCTCGCTGGATGAGTATTGGACCGACGAATCCCCTTTTGTTAAAGGGGAAGCCGCCGAGTTCGACTGCTTCCCCCTCGGCTCCACCAATAGTTACAGGCAGGTAGAGAAGTGTTTCTACCTGCTTTTTTATTACATATAGATACCGCGGAGAATCGAACTCTATGCAGGGCGCGGGCGTAAAGAAAACGCGTAAGCGTTTTTAGCCCGCGGGCGAGGACGCCGGCAGGCGGCCGAAGCCGGTGCGGATTTGCGAAGCAAATACGCGGATTCTCCGCGCAAAGCCTCTACAAGGTGGAGTAGTCAATTTGGGACGGGGCTATTTTAGCTACCCCTATAAGCCAGTCGATATTAGTTCCGGTCCCCAATAATTCGTCGACAGTCAAAGGGCAGCTAAAATAGCCCCGTCCCAAATTGACTACTCACGTTGACGCCTCAAGCGGAAGTTGCATCCCAGAATCTACGCTCAGAATGGGATGCATTTTCCGGATAGGTTGTTGGCGGAAAGTCCATCTCGGAATCGCCCCCCAGAACGGGACGTGCTTTCCGCCAGTCGCCCCGTCCTCCTCAACTCCAAAACCCATGCGCTCTCCATCTCAAAACTGGGTAGAAGAAGGCCAAAACGAAACAGTAGGAGGTCAACATGACGGCAGAAGATAAGGCAAAGAACGCCGGCAAGGTCGCGCTCGTCTTGGAGGGCGGCAGTTTTCGCGGGCAGTTTACCGCGGGCGTGCTCGACGTCCTCATGGAGGCTGGCGTCGAGATTCCGGCTGTCTACGGTGTATCGGCCGGCGCCCTCAACGGCGTGAACTACAAGTCGCACCAGATCGGCCGTGCCAACCGCATCAACCTGGCTTTCTGCAACGACAACCGCTTCATGGGCGCCGCATCGTTTGCCTCCACGGGTTCCATCGTGGGTTACGACTTCATCTTCAACGATGTCCAGGACCGCTTGGATCCCTTTGACAACGAGGCATTCGACGCGAGCCCCATCGAGATGTACGCCGTCGCGACGGACATGCTCTTTGGAACCGCTGCATACCTGCCGGTCAAAAGCGCCGTGCTCGACCTCGATGCCGTGCGCGCCTCGACGTCGCTGCCGCTGGTGACGCCGCCGGTCGAGATCGACGGGCACAAATACGTCGACGGCGGCGTAGCCGATTCGGCCCCCATCGAACACGTGCTGGAGGAGGCGGGCTTCGATCGCGCGGTTGTCATTGTCACGCAGGACCGCTCGTACGAGAAAAAGCCCTACGAGTTTATGCCTGCCGCACGCGCCCGCTATGCCGACTACCCCTATCTGCTCGAGGCTATCGAGACGCGCCACGACCGCTATAACATCCAGCGCATGCATCTGTGGAAGTATGAGCGCGAGGGCCGCGCGCTGGTCGTTGCCCCGCAAAAGCCTGTCGAGGTCGGTCACGTCGAGCACGATCCGGCAAAGCTTCTCGACCTGTATATTCAGGGTCGCCAGGAGGCAAAGCATCTGCTGAGTGATATCGAGGCATTTGTCGAGCGCTAGCGTCGCGACATCATTACCGATGGACGACATGTGCAGAAAGTCTGGTCAGAGCCAAAATACCTGTTGACTCGGGCGACGAGCGGGGTAATATGGACGGGTTACTTGCAGAGCCCCGTGAATCTCTGTAACAACACGTACTGTACATGGAGGAGTCTAAGTGATTTCGAAATCGACTCACTACGCCAAGCAGGGCGAGGTCCAGCGCAACTGGGTTCTCGTCGACGCCGATGGTGCTGTCCTGGGCCGTCTTGCCACCCAGATCGCAATGATTCTGCGCGGTAAGAACAAGCCCCAGTTCACGCCCAACAGCGACTGCGGCGACTTCGTTGTCGTCATCAACGCCGATAAGGTCCAGCTTACCGGTAACAAGGCCGACACGAAGACCTATTATCGCCACAGCGGCTACAACGGCGGTCTCAAGGCTGAGAGCTTCCACCAGGCTATGGAGAAGCACCCGGAGAAGGTCATCGAGCGCGCCGTTCGCGGCATGCTGCCCAAGACCACCCTCGGCCGTGCCCAGATGACCAAGCTTAAGGTCTACGCTGGTGCCGAGCATCCGCATGCTGCCCAGAACCCCACGAAGATTGAGCTGGAGGCTTAAAGATGGCTGAGAACACCGTTGTCTACCAGGGTACCGGCCGTCGTAAGAACGCCGTCGCCCGCGTCCGTCTCGTCCCCGGCACCGGCAAGGTGACCATCAACAAGCGTGACGCCGAGCAGTATTTCGGCCGTCATCAGCTCGTTGAGAACGCCCTTGCTCCCTTCAAGGTGACCGATACCGCCGGTCAGTTCGACGTTATCGCTCTGTGCGATGGCGGCGGCATCTCCGGTCAGTCCGGCGCTCTGCGCCTGGGCATCGCTCGCGCTCTTCTGAACGCTGGCGACTACCGTGCTGACCTCAAGAAGGCCGGTTTCCTTACGCGCGATGCTCGCGTGGTCGAGCGCAAGAAGTACGGCCTCAAGAAGGCCCGCCGCGCTCCCCAGTTCTCCAAGCGCTAAGGTTTTATCTCCTTACGAGATACAATGTACAAGCGGGGCCTGCCGATTGCTCGGCGGGTCCCGCTTTTCTTTTTCGACTAGGGTGGGCGAGTGCGTTTTGCCCACTTGGGAAGGAGCGATCCTATGCCCCAGAACATCTTTGGCACCGACGGCGTCCGTGGCGTCGCCAACGCCGACCTCTCGTGCGACCTCGCGTTTCGCCTTGGCCGTGCGGCGACCAAGTTCCTCGGTCCGGACATTTGCGTTGGCCGCGACACGCGTCTTTCGGGCACCATGCTCGAGAGCGCTCTGACCGCTGGCATTATGGCCGAGGGCGGTCGCCCGCACTGCTGCGGCGTTATTCCTACGCCGGCCGTGGCGCTGCTCACCGTCCAAAACGACCTCGACGGCGGCATCGTCATCTCCGCTTCGCACAATCCGCCGGAGTTTAACGGCATCAAGTTCTTTAGCAGCAAGGGCATGAAGCTTCCCGATGCCGTTGAAGAAGAGATCAGCGCCTGGGTCATGTCCGAGGAGGCCATGGCTGCCGACACGCTGCCGACCGGCGCTGGTGTGGGCCACATCATCAAGATGAAGGACGCTCGCAAAGCATACGTCGACCACGCTATCAGCACCCTCGACGGCCTTAAGCTCGACGGCCTGGTCGTTGCCGTTGACTGCGGTCACGGTGCTTCCTGCCAGACCACGCCTGCCGCGCTTCAGCGTCTGGGCGCCACGGTCCACGCCATCAATACCGACTACTGTGGCACCGACATCAATGTCGAGTGCGGCTCCACTCATCTTGAGCCCCTGCGCGAGCTCGTGCTGCGCACCCACGCCGACATCGGCCTGGCCCACGACGGTGACGCCGATCGCGTGCTGTTCGTGGACAGCGAGGGCAACGAGATCGATGGTGATTACATCCTGGCCATCTGCGGCTCTGACCTCGCCGCTCGCGGTAAGCTCGCCAACTCCGAGATCGTCTCGACCGTTATGTGCAACTTGGGCTTTTCCATCGCTATGAAGGAACAGGGCTTTGAGATGGTGCAGACCGCCGTGGGCGACCGCTACGTGCTGGAGCGCATGCTCGCGGACGGCGCCGTTATCGGCGGAGAGCAGTCCGGCCACATCATCTTCCTGGAGCACAACACCACCGGCGATGGCCTGGTGACGGCGCTGCAGCTGCTGGCCGTGCTCAAGCGCACTGGCCGCACCCTCACCGACCTTGCCGGCATCATGAAGAAGTACCCGCAGGTGCTCGTCAACGTGCATTCCGACAACAAGGCCGGTCTGGACGATTGCCAGCCCATTTGGGACGCTGTCGCTGCCGCCGAGAAGGAGCTTAACGGTCGCGGCCGCATTCTGGTGCGCCCGAGCGGTACCGAGCCGCTGGTTCGCGTGATGGCCGAGGCCGAGACGCACGAGCTGACTCAGCGCGTCGTTGACGACATCGTCGAGGTTGTCAAGCGCGAACTCCCCTAATGGTCAAAAACCAATGCCAAGTGGTAAACTAGTAAACTGGTTTTGATTATTGGTATGTCCAAGGGGGAGCATGTTCACTAAAGTCCTAAGGTCTTTTGGTATGCGTGGTCGGGTCCTTACGCTGGATGCTCCCATCTCGGGCGATGTCATTCCGCTTTCCGAGGTTAACGACCAGACGTTTGCCACTGGCCTTTTGGGCCAAGGCGTTGCCATTCGGCCTACGGGCACGCGCGTGATTGCACCTGCGGATGCCAAGATCGAGGCGATTTTTCCAACGGGACACGCCGTTGCGCTCAACACGGTCGATGGCTTGGATGTTTTAATCCACGTTGGACTCGATACCGTTCAGCTCGAGGGCAAACACTTTACCGTGCATGCACAGGTGGGCGATATCGTCCATAAGGGCGATGTGCTTATCGAGTTTGAGCGCGAGGCAATCGAGGCCGAGGGCTACGATGTGACGGTTCCCATTTTGGTGTGCAACTCTGTTGAGTTCTCGAGCATCAAGGGCTCCGTCGGCGAGCATGTCGAGGAGATGGATCAGCTCATCGTCGCTCGCGAGCGCTAACTCGTTCGCTTGCCCTTTGGCCTACAATTCAAACACGTTTACGAAGGGCGCCCTTGAAAGAGGGCGCCCTTCGTGGCAAGATGAAAAATGTCCGAGGCTAAAAGGCTTCGGGTCACCGTGGACGGGCAGGGGCCTCGACGCGGCTAGACACGAGATACATACATTACGCGACCTCGCCCTGGTGGCCGCACACGTTGGTTGCGGCCGACGCAGGCCGCGGGCAAGTGCTTGTAAGGGGAGCCTTGCCTCTCTTCTACGAGAAAGGATGCGTAATGAAGATCATTAAAGCTAAAGACTACGAGGATATGAGCCGCAAGGCCGCCAATATCATCTCGGCGCAGGTTATCCTTAAGCCCGATTGCGTGCTCGGTCTTGCCACCGGCTCCACTCCGATTGGCGCCTACAAGCAGCTCGCCGATTGGTACAAGAAGGGCGATATTGACTTCTCCGAGGTCAGCACCTATAACCTGGACGAGTATCGCGGCCTTTCGCACGATGATCCCCAGAGCTATCACTACTTCATGCGCGAGAACTTCTTCGATCACATCAACGTCGATCTGAATAACACGCACGTGCCCGATGGCTCCAACCCCGATGCCGCCGCTGCCTGCTCCGAGTACGACAAGATCGTCGCTGCCGCCGGTTACCCGGATCTGCAGCTGCTCGGCATTGGTAATAACGGTCATATTGGCTTCAACGAGCCCGATGACCACTTCTCCAAGGGTACGCACTGCGTCGACCTCACCGAGAGCACCATTCAGGCCAACAGCCGCCTGTTCGATAGCATCGACGACGTCCCCCGCCAGGCTTACACCATGGGTACCCAGACCATCATGTATGCCCGCATGATCCTGGTCGTCGCCAACGGCGAGGCCAAGGCTCAGGCTGTGCACGATATGTGCTATGGCCCGGTTACGCCCGAGTGCCCGGCTTCGATCCTGCAGCTGCACACCAACTGCGTCGTCGTTGCCGACGAGGCTGCCCTTTCGCTCTGCGAGTAGTACAATCCGAGCGATTTGTTATTACTTTGTTACAGGCTCCCGTTCTGCGGGGGCCTTTTTTATTATGCATATGCGGGATGGCGGCTAGCTTATAGACTCATGGGCCCCTATGCTGCGTCCGTCCGCAATATCTGCCAGCGGAATCAGAATGAGCGCGGGCTTTATGGTGTGCATAACATTAGCTTGCCAAAAGCTTGACGGTGGTGCCTCGTATAGTGTGATGCATTCTCTAGCATATTCTATTCAAATATGCTACTAATGAGTCGCAAACGGTAGCAGCGCGTAGGCGAGTTGCGCAACAAAATATTACAAGCCCCATTGCGTTACACTGCCAAATGAGTGGGACATGCTGGCAAGCGCATTGACCTGCGCAAAGACCGGTTGGTTGGGGGAAAAGTTTCAATCGGCGCTCGCTGAACAAAAACTTGCCAAATGCGAACCGAAAGACAACCTAAAACTCTGCGTCGTTCGATTTACGGGATGGCTTGGGCTGTCTTGCGATTACGGTGTCCATGTGGCCGAGGTAAGGAGCGAGCATGATGAACGGGCTGAACGATACGGACGATCTCGAATTGGCGCCATTGGGCACAGGTTATATGGTCCGACGTGATCGCTTGATGAGCGAGTTGATTGTCAAGGGCCGCAAGGCGGGCATTGTGTTGCTCTATGCACCAGATGGGTTTGGGAAAACATCGATATTGCTTCAGTACACTCAGGAAGTCAAAAGCGACCCGACACGCGGTCTGGTACGAATCATCGAGGCTGACCGCGCGATTGCCCGCGAGGTATTTATGCAGCTCGAAGTGGTCACAGATGAACTTGAGGACAAACCGCGATCGTTGATTGCGATTGATAACGTCCCCAACCTCGATCAGCAAGATACCGAGGAGCTTATCGATCGAATTCGAGGCCTGCGCACTATGGGGATCGGGGTCTTTGTCACCTGCCGCCCCTCAAATCGCCAGTTGATTCGCGGGCTGGGTGACTCGGTCAAGATCAATGCGCAGATGCTCAAGGTGCATGCCTATGAGTATTCGGCTTGGGCATCGGCGTTCTCGATTAGCACGTCGCTCGATTTTTACCAGCTCACACAGGGTGTTCCCGAGTTGGTTTCGGCTATGCAGACGGGGCTGTACGGAGAGGGCGACGTTGCCAGCTTGCTCGAAAACGAGATTGTCAACGTGTACGGTGCGGCACTTGCCGATATGGCATCAATCGATAACGGCGCCCTATTTAACGTGGCGTGCGTGATGGCCCTGATGGGCGAGGGCAAGATTGCGGAACTTGAGGCATGCGGTGTCAGGCTCTCCATGATCGATCAGTCCTATCTTGTTCGTGATTATCCGATTTTTGGTGTCGATCCGGTCGACCGAAGCTTTACGTGCATGGGCACCGAGGATAACGCACGCCTGAGATTACGAAAAATGGTTGCGGAAATTCGTCCAGAGCTCGTTATGCGCGCGGCACGCATTCTGCTCAAGGCGGGCCGATGCGATGCTGCGATGGATTTGGCAGATGCCTTTTTGGATCGCGACGCCGTCCTTGAGCTTGCTGGACAGTATGGTGTCGATTTGGCTCTGACTGGGCATGGAGGGGATGTCTGTCGCACGGTACTGAGGACGACGGATGCCGACAAGCCCGCGTTGGAGCCGACGCCCACCGAGGCACTTGGTGTCTATTTGGCGGCGGTAAGCGTTTCGAATACTAAACTGGCCCGGTATATGGCCTCGATTGTCGAACATGCGAGCGCACAGTCGGTCCGCGAGATTGATTTGGTTTCTTGGAAAGTCGCCCAGGTGCTTACGGTCGTCTGTTATGGAGATTGCGAGCTTGGGCTTCCAGCCAATCCTGCTCTTCCAAAAAATGAGGCATCTTGTGCTGCGCTCGATATGCTGTCGGCGCATATCGAGGTTAAGAGCCGGCTGACCGAACAGGCGAAAGACGGCGCAGTACTTTCGGGACTCAAGGCGAACAAGGTATATGATTGCGAACTCGATATTGCAGAGATTCTCATACGGGCAGATCGGATGTTGGTGGAGCTCTTCGATGGGTCCTTTATGGGAATCGATGAGCGTGACGACGAGATGTCTCGAACACGGGAGGCACTCGATGCTCGTGGGCTTAAGGCACCGGCTGTCTGGGTGCGTATGGTGCTGGCGGCACGGCGTCTGCTTGCAGGCCTGCCAATGACTGACGATACGGCGTTTAATGAGCTCGATCGCTTTGCCGTGCGCGTGCGTGACAATCAAATCCAGCTGTTTGGCCTGCTACTCGAAGGCTGGCAGGCGCTCGCCGGGGGGCGCCCGGTCAACGCGAAGTTCCGCGCGGTCCAGGTACTCAAGCTTGCTGACGAGTCGATCGCATACATGCGCGACAACGCGTTGCTGTTGGAGCGTGCATCAAGCCTTCGCAATACGTCGATGGTGTCGGTACGAGAAGAGGCAGAGCTGCTCGACCTAAGTCGGACACAAGTCGGCGGCGCGGAGGCTTGGGTCGTAGCGCTGCATTTGGCGTCTGCGGGCCGTGACAGCGATCTTGCCGCCTGGATGTCTATGAATCGTTCTGGGATTCTGGAGCCAGCGTATCGGCTGTTTGCACGCCTTGCGATGCATTGCCTGGGCGAGCCTGCTGCCAAGATTCGAAAGAAGCTCCCGGTGCGTGAGCTATCGCGATATTCGCTGCGCGACGATTTGGAGGGAGAGAGCGAGCGGCTGTTCCAGGTCGGCGAGGTCGAACCCGTCGACGCTATCGATCATATCGAGATTCGCATGTTTGGCGCGTTTCGTGCCGAGCGCGACGGATTTCCCATCACAGACAAGATGTGGCGTCGTAAGAAAGCGGCAACGCTTGCCGAGCGGCTTGCGTTGGGTATCGATTCGTTTGTCGATCGCGAGACCTTGGCTATGGAACTGTGGCCACATGCCGAGTACAGTAGCGCCCGTAACAACTTGTATTCGACTGTGTCACGCTTACGATCCGCTTTGGGACCCACGCCAGATGGCAAGTCGTGCGTCCTGATCCAAAACGACTGCCTTGGCCTCAACAGGGATTACGTTAAGACCGATGTGAAGCTATTTGAGCAGATAAGCCGCGAGATTTTGGGTAATCGCACAAGAGTGCGTGGGCCTCACCTGGTCGAGCTGTGTCTTAAAATCGAACAGCTCTATACCGGACCGCTGTATATCCCCAACGGTTGCAATCCGACGTACTTTTTGCGCATGCGCCGCATCATGCAGTCGAAGTTTATCGACTGCATGATTGTGGGAGCAAGCGCTGCCTTGGAAGAAAACGACCTGCAGTCGGCAATCTGGCTGGTAGAAGCGGGGCTACGTCAGGAGACCGCACGCGAGGACATGGTGCGATGCGCCATGCGCGTGTACGGAGCGGCGGGGAGACGCCGCGATATCGTCGAGCTCTATAGCGGGCATATCCATCATCTTAAGGAACAGGTCGCAGGCGTTCCCGAGCCCGAGACCAAGCGTCTCTACGAGCGTCTGGTCGAAAGCAGGGTCAACCGACCGTTCATTGAGCGATAAAAAAACGGGCGCCCGTATCATTCGGACGCCCGCAGGCTTGCTCTGTGTGAACCGATCGGCCCTTAGACGAGCTTGATCTTCTCAATATCCTTGCGCGAGGACTCTCGATACAGCGAGAACTTGCGGCCGATAACCTGAACGACGTCGGCGTGGCAGCGCTCGGCGAGTTCCTCGGCGGCCTCGCGGGCAGAAAGGCTGGAGCCGTCCAGCACGGAGCACTTAACGAGCTCGTGCTTTTCCAGGTAGGCGGCCGTCTGCTCGACGGTACCCTCGTTGACATCGGACTTACCGATGATGATGGCGGGGTTGAGGTGATGGGCCATGCTGCGAAGCTGCTTGACCTGGGCTCCTGTCAGTGCCATGGGATCTCGCTTTCTATGTATGGGGCGCCCCGCGATGGGGCCTTAATCTACGTGAGCTGTCCCACGATAGCGCAGGAACGGCGCGGTGTGGAGCGCGTTTGCCAGTTCGCAAAGAATGCGGATGCCGGGCGGGTAGACGATGCATACTTTAGATGGGCTACGGTCGGGGCGCAGAGACCGGCTCCCAGGCAATGAACGCCCATCGGACCTTGCGGATGTGGTCGAGCATGTAACGTCCCTGCGGCACGCCCTTGGATCCCGGCTCGCCGGCATGGGGGTTGTCGATCATATGTTGGGCGATATAGTCGCGCAGACGATCGATCTTATCCTCGTTGCCATGCTCGAGCATACGGGAGAGGTCTGCCACGGCGGCCTCGAGGCTATCGAAGGTGTCACGACGGGGCGATTTAAAATACGTGACCTGCGGTAGTGCACCCATCTGAATAAGGATGTTAAAGGCGTACACAAAACCATTGCTGCGGGTAACCGAGGCGCCGATGGCATTCATCACGTGCAGGTCATAGCGCGGGCTGGAGTTGGCGACCATCGTGACAGCACAACGCCGCCGAGCCGTACGGTCGAGCTTGGCAAGCGCGCCTTTTAGGTCGTTCGTAGTAACCGAGCGACTCGCAAAGGCAACATCTACCACTTTCGCGACCGGTCCAACCAAATCCCAGTCATCATCCCAAGCAAGCTCAAGCGGTGTAATGCGATCCTCGAGCCCATAGTACTCAATGCCAGCATCAAGCGTGCCCAACATAGCAGGGGAAAAATCAGCGGCAATCACGGGATGTCCAGCCTGAGCAAGCGGAACAGCAATCGACCCAGCCCCACACCCCATATCGAGCACCGACTCGCCGGGCTCAAGCGCCAGCAGCTTTATAAAATCTCGGGCGTAGGGGGCAGTCTCCAGTGGACGAAAATGCCGAGCACGTTTGTCCCACTCAAAAGAATCATCAGCCCGCCGCCGAGCAGCCTGTAGACGCATCCATTCGCCATTCCAATCCGCAGAAAGAAGCTCAGATTGAATTACACCATCAGCCACGGGCCATCCCCCTTACAACAAAAAAGCGGCCCCTCCCAAAAGAAGAGCCGCAACCAGCATATATCAGAAAAAGAACCGTTCCAACGCCAAACCGCCGCACCAGCCAAGTGGTGCAGGAGCGAAGCAACTGCAACCGGGATAGAACCCAACTGAGGTCCCGTTGTGCGGGAGCCCCGGTGAGGGCAAATAGATAAGGTCGATCGCGAGTTCCGCACGAGCCGGAGAGCACTTAATGTGCTCTCCGTGCGAGTCAGGACTGTCCGAGCAGGCGACCTTATATATTTGCCCTCACCGGGGCTCCTCGCCAGTCCCCCTCAGCTAGTTCTTGAGCGAGTTCAGCGGCGCCGGGAAGCGTCCACCGCGGTGGGCAAGCACGGTGCCGGCGTTGGGGTTCACCGGCATGATGGGCGCACGGCCAAACAGACCGCCATACTCGACGCAGTCGCCCACGCCCTTGCCGATGGCGGGGATCACGCGCACGGCCGTGGTCTTATTGTTGATGACGCCGATGGCCATCTCGTCGGCGATAATGCCGGCGATAGTCTCGACCGGGGTGTCGCCGGGAATGGCGATCATGTCCAGGCCAACGGAGCACACGCAGGTCATGGCCTCGAGCTTCTCGAGCGAAAGCGCGCCGGCCTCGACGGCGGCGATCATGCCGGCGTCCTCGGACACGGGGATAAAGGCGCCCGAGAGACCGCCCACGCTGGAGCTGGCCATGACGCCGCCTTTCTTGACGGCATCGTTGAGCATGGCGAGCGCGCAGGTCGTGCCGGGGCCACCGCAGGTGCCCACGCCGATGATCTCGAGGATGCGCGCGACGGAGTCGCCGACGGCAGGCGTAGGCGCCAGCGACAGGTCGACAATGCCTTTCTCGACACCTAGGCGACGGGCGGCCTCGCGACTCATGAGCTCGCCGGCACGGGTGATCTTAAAGGCGGTCTGCTTAATCTTTTCGGCGACTTCCATCATCGATGCGGAATCGGGCAGCTTCTCCAGGGCTGCGGCCATAACGCCGGGGCCCGAGACGCCTACGTTGATGACGGCGTCGGCCTCGCCACCGCCGTGAACGGCGCCCGCCATAAACGGGGAGTCCTCGACCATGTTGGCAAAGCAGACAAACTTGGAAGCACCGACGGAATCCTCATCTGCCGTAAGCTTGGCGGCATCGATGATGGTCTGAGCCGCCATGAGCACGGCGTCCATGTTGATGCCGGCGCGCAGGCTGGCGACGTTGACGCTGGAGCAGACGCGGCTGGTGGTAGCGAGCGCCTGGGGGATGGACTGGATGACGCGGCGGTCGGCGTCGCCGATGCCCTTCTGGACGAGTGCGGAGAAGCCGCCCAGGTAATCGATGCCGAGCGTCTCGGCCGCGCGGTCGAGGGCATGCGCGATGGGGGTGAGGTCCTCATCCTTGCAGCACGCGGCGATCTGCGCCACCGGGGTGACGGAAACGCGCTTGTTGACAATGGGGATACCGTACTCGCGCTCGAGGTTCTCGGCGGTCTCGACCAGATGCTCAGCCGTGTGCGTCACGTGGTCGTAGATCTTCGTGCACATGCGGTCGAGGTTCTCGTCGCCGCAACCCATGAGCGAAACACCCATGGTGATGGTCCTGATGTCGAGGTTCTGCTCCTCAACCATTCCGCGGGTTTCCGCGATTTCTGCGGGCGTGATCGCCATCCTTGCACTCCTATCTGCCAAAACGAGCATAGTCTTGTCTATTCTAACGTGCCGCACGTGCCAAGTGGCGCATGCGGCACGTTTTGGTGCTCGGTTGTTTCCGTTGTGTTACTGCCCAAAGACCTCTTCGGCGATACGAGCGCTTTCGGCGGCGTCCTTGGCGTAGTAGTCCGCGCCGATCTGCTTGGCGTATTCGGGGGTGAGTACGGCGCCGCCTACGATGATCTTGACGTCCGGCACCTCGGCATGAAGCAGTTTGATGGTCTCCTCCATAGCGACGACCGTGGTGGTCATAAGCGCCGAGAGGCCGACGAGCTTGATGTCGCGCTCCCGTACGGTCTTGAGCACCTCCTGCGGGTCGACGTCGCGGCCTAGGTCAAAGACGGTATAGCCGTAGTTATCGAGCAGCATCTTGACGATGTTCTTACCGATGTCGTGGATGTCGCCTTTGACGGTGGCCACGCAGATTTTGCCCTTGTCGGCAATCTCGCCGGCGGGCATCAGGCGCTTGATGGTGTCAAAACCCACGCGCGCGGCCTCGGCCGAGGCCATGAGCTGCGGCAAGAAGAACTTTCCCTGGTCAAAGAGGACACCAACCTCGTCGAGGGCGGGGATAAAGTGGTTGTTGATGAGGTCCATGGCGTCGTGGTCTGCCAGCAGACGCTCGGTCTCGGCCGCAATCTCGCCTTTGCGGCCCGAGACGACCATGCGACGAATCGGGTCGTCGTTGCCGTCGGTGCCGTCGGTGCCAGCGGCGGGCACAGTGTCGGCCGATACTGTCTGAGCCGCCGCCGGGTTCGCGGCGATCTTGTACGGATCGGTCCAGCCGGCGTAGCGCTCGATGTATCCGGTCGAGCCCTCGTCCTCAACGCTCAAGACGCGATAGCTGTAGACGGTATCCATAAAGCGCTTGGAGCCCGGGTTCATGATGGGGGCGTCCAGGCCCGCGCCAAAAGCGGCAGCCAAAAAGACCGAGCCCAGCAGCGGGCGGGCGGGCAGACCAAAGCTGATGTTCGACACGCCGAGCGCGCATTTGACGCCCAGACGCTCCTTACACAGGGACATGGCGCGCAGAATCTGTTCGGCTTGGCGTTGATTGGTCGAGGCGGTCATGACCAGGCAGTCGATGAGGATGCGGTCCGGTCCGATGCCGTAGTGGGCGGCCTCGGCCACGATGCGCTCGGCGATGGCGAAGCGAGCCTCGGCGGTATCGGGAATGCCGCCTTCGTCGAGCGTGAGGCCGACGACGTTGGCGCCGTAGTGGGCGACCAGCGGAAAGACCTCATCCATGATCTGCTGCTTGCCATTGACCGAGTTGATGATGGGCTTACCGGCGTAGCGGCGCACGGCGGCCTCGACGGCTGCGGGGTCGGTGGAGTCGATCTGCAACGGCAGCAGCGTGGAGCCCTGGAGCTGCTCGGTGGCCTGTTGGATGATCTTGACCTCGTCGATCTCGGGCAGGCCCACGTTGACGTCCAGGATGTCGGCGCCTTGCTCCTGCTGGCTGATGCCCTGGCTTACGACGTAGTCCAGGTCGCCGTCGCGCAGGGCCTGCTGCAGGCGCTTTTTCCCGGTGGGGTTGATGCGCTCGCCGATGACGGCGATCTTGTGGCCGTCACAGGGAAGGTCAACCACGGTCTGGGCGCTCGTGACCGACATGCTGGTCTTGCGGTGGCGCGGGCTGGGCGTGTGGTTGTCGATAAGCGTGCGCAGCGCTGCCATGTGCGCCGGCGTGGTTCCGCAGCAACCGCCCACGACGCTTACGCCGTCGGCGATCATGCCGGCGACGGCCTTGGCGTATTCGGGGGCCTGGATGTCAAAGACGGTGTTACCGTCGTCGTCCACGTGGGGCAGTCCCGCGTTGGCCTGCACCATAACGGGCTTGTCGGTAACGGTGAGCATGCGTGCGGCGAGCCCTCGGAGCTCGGCCGGTCCCTGGCTGCAGTTGATGCCCAGGACGTCGGCGCCGATGGCGTCGAGCGTGATAGCGGCAACCTCGGGACTCGTGCCCAGGAAGGTACGGCCGTCCTCCTCAAAGGTCATGGTGGCAAAGACGGGCAGCTCGGAGTTCTCGCGGCAGGCAAGGACCGCCGCCTTGATCTCGGCAAGATCTGTCATGGTCTCGATAATAAAGAGGTCCACACCCGCCTCGACGCCAGCGCGCACTTCCTCGGCAAAGAGGTCATAGGCCTCGTCGAAGCTGAGGGTACCCAAGGGGCGAAGCAGCGCACCGATGGGGCCGATATCGCCGGCGACGTAGCGGGCGCCGGCCGCGCGGGCGCAGGCGACGGCGGCGGCAAAGACATCTGCCACGGTGGCGGCACCGTCGAGCTTGTGGGCGTTGGCGCCAAAGGTGTTGGCGGTGATCACATCGCAGCCGGCCTCGACATACTGACGCTGAATATCGGTAATGACCTGGGGCTCCTCAAAGTTGAGCAGCTCGGGCAGGGCGCCGGCCTTCATGCCGGCCGCCTGCAGCATGGTGCCCATGCCGCCGTCGAACAGCAGGTGCCCCGTGCCCTCGATGGCGGCGCGCAGGCGATCGTCCTTAATGCGAAGGTCGTCGATCGTGCGCGTCTTGTACGTGGCGCCCTTGCGGCGGGCAGCATCAACGGGCGCCGCCAGCGCGGCGCCGTCCAGATCATGAGTGATAAGCGGAGTAAACATCGGGGGCTCCTAATGGCTGGAATAGCAGGTGGTGTGGGCGGCGCGGAAGCGGCAGTGCTCGCGCATGCGGCAGATATTGCAGGTGGGGCGATTCTGGGCGTCGTGGACCTCGCCGTCAAACAGGCCGATCACCGCGGTCACGCTCTTGGTGGGCATGAGCAGGCTGGTAGGTGTGACGGTAAGCCCGATGAGCCGCGTGGCGTTGAGTGCAGCCACGATTGAACGCTGAGCCGTAAGCGGGCAGTCGCCGTAGCCGGGACTGAAGCGCCAGTTACCGGCGAGTCCGTGTGCGGCGGCCGCAGCCTTGACCTGCTGGTCCATCTGCTCGACGGCAGCTTCCACATAGGCGGAGCACGCGGCATCGAGCACGGCTCCCTCTAGGGGCTGCTGGGCTCCCGTGGTGCGCAGACGACGCTCGGCGTCCATGCCGAGGGTGCATGCCATGAGCGCGGCAAAGCGGGCGTCTTTGAGATGTCGATAGATATCGCGACCGCGCAGCTCAACGTTGGTTCCAACCAGACGGATGCTGGGCTCTCCCTGCTCGTCCACGCCCATGGCATCGACGGCAAATACGCGGCGCACGCCACGGGGCTCAATGTCCAGTTCCAAACGTTCAACGACAAGCTCAATACGATGCGACAGCTCGGGCTCAATCTGCTGGCCGCCGTAACCCAGATACCGCAGCATCTCGGCACGATTGACGCGGGGATGGTGGGCGTCATCGATACGGTAGAGCGCCGGCGACGCAAGGTCGGCCGGCACTTCACCAAAAGCTGTATCGATGTGCGGTTTTACCATTACCCCAGGCGCTCCATAATAGTTGCGGCGATCGCAGGACGATTCATAGTGTACAAGTGCAGGCCGTCGGCGCCGTGCTCCTTAAGGTCGCAAAGCTGGCGGGCTGCATAATCTACACCGGCTGCCTGCAGGCTCTCGGGGTCATTCTCGTACTTGGCGAGAATCTTGATGACGGGGGAGGGCAGCGACGCGCCGCACATAAAGACCATGCGGCTGATCTGCGACTTGCCCATAAACGGCATGATGCCCGCGGTAATGGGCACGGAGATACCGGCCTTGTCGGCAAGCTCGCGAAAACGGTAGAAGCACTCGTTATCAAAAAAGAGCTGCGTCACAAAGAAGCTCGCGCCGGCGTCCTGCTTTTGCTTGAGATATTCGACCGAGAGGTTGAGATTCTCACAGGCAATGTGGCCCTCGGGGTAGGCTGCGGCGCCCACGCAAAAGCCGGCGTCGACGAGCTCGGGGATGAGATCGCGGGCGTAGGCGTAGTCCGAGGCGGGCTTGTCATCCTCGCTCGCGCCGGCGGGAAGATCGCCACGCAGGGCCAGCACATTTTCTACGCCGGCGGAGCGGTATTCGTCGATCTTGGCGGCGATATCGGCATGCGTGCGGCCAACGCAGGTGAGGTGCGCCACCGAGGGCGTATCGAATTCGCTCGTAATCATATGCGCGATGGGGGCGGTGGCGGAGCCGTTGCCCGAGCCGCCGGCCGAGCAGGTGACCGAGACAAAGCTCGGCGAAAGCTTGCACAGATTGCCAGCCACCTCGCGAGCCGTGTCGAGGGTAAGCTCGCCCTTGGGCGGGAACATCTCAAACGAAACGGGCGTGGTGCTCTGGGATGCTGCCTGCTTAAAAACATCGTCGAGGCGCATATCGTGCTCCTTTAGATACATTAGCGTGATGTGTTGAAAGGATTCTACAGCACCGCTGTGCTACGGTGGAGTTTTACTCGCTATTTGGAAATATCAATCGAAGATGCTTCGCTATCGGCATTCCCTATAACAGCGTAGCTAATTTGGAGCTTTTTTACCCCATCAACCAGGTACGCAGGGTAGTCTTTTTGGGACGGGGCTTTTTTAGCTACCCAATCCGGCGCCTCCAAAGCTTGAGACCATATTTAAATAGGGCAGCTAAAAAAGCCCCGTCCCAAAAAGACTACCCGTAAACCATGCGAGAGGTCTGCAATTTATACAGTTGATTGACTGTTGAGGGTGGCAACATCGCCGCGATGCGGTAACCTCATTGATTAGTTTCGCGACGGCAACATAACGGTAATGTCGCGGAAACACGTCGAGTCTAAGCTATGACTCGTTCGTTAGTAATCAACACCGCTTCTCACGCGGTGCCGATACGAAGGGAGTTCCGTATGGCCGAACTTACTGACCGCTTCGGGACCATGGTGTTCTCTGAGGAAGTCATGAAGGACTACCTCCCCAAGGACATTTGGAAACGCCTTGCTGCAACCCTCGAGGACGGTGAGCCGCTCGACCTGGATGTGGCCAACGCCGTTGCCCATGCCATGAAGGTTTGGGCCATCTCCAAGGGCGCGACGCACTACGCGCACTGGTTCCAGCCGCTTTCGGGCATTACTTCCGAGAAGCACGACAGCTTCCTCGAACCCAACCACGACGGCACCGCTATTACCAAGTTTACGGGAAAGAACCTCATCCAGGGCGAGCCGGACGCCTCCAGCTTCCCCAACGGCGGCCTGCGTGCCACCTTCGAGGCCCGCGGCTATACCGCTTGGGATCCCACCAGCCCCGCCTTTATCAAGGACGATGTCCTGTGCATCCCCACGGCTTTCTGCTCCTACACGGGCGAGGCCCTGGACAAGAAGACCCCGTTGCTGCGCTCCATGACCGCGCTCTCGCGTGAGTCCAAGCGCGTTTTGGCGCTGTTTGGTAAGACCCCCAAGAAGGTCGTTCCTTCCGTGGGCGATGAGCAGGAGTACTTCCTGATCAAGAAGGACGCTTACCGCAAGCGCAGGGACCTGGTCATCACCGGCCGCACCCTCTTTGGTGCTGCTCCCTGCAAGGGCCAGGAGCTCGAGGAGCACTACTTTGGCGCTATCCGCCCCACCGTCTCGGCCTATATGAAGGACCTGGACGATGAGCTGTGGGCGCTTGGCATTCCCGCCAAGACCAAACACAACGAGGTCGCTCCCTGCCAGCATGAGCTCGCCCCCGTCTATGGCGAGGTCAACGAGGCCATCGACCAGAATCTGGTCATGATGGAGAAGATGAAGCTCATCGCCTCCCGCCACGATTTGGTCTGCCTGCTGCACGAGAAGCCCTTCGAGGGCATCAACGGTTCGGGCAAGCACAATAACTGGTCGCTTGGCACCGAGTCCGAGAATCTGCTCGATCCGGGCGACACCCCGCTCGACAACCTGCAGTTCATCGTCTTCCTCACCGCGGTGATCGAGGCCGTCGATAACTACCAGGAGCTCCTGCGTGCCTCCGTTGCCTCGGCCGGCAACGACCATCGTCTGGGCGCCAACGAGGCTCCTCCGGCGATTATGTCCATCTTCCTGGGCGACCAGCTTACCGAGGTCGTCGAGAAGATCATCGATGGCAAGGCTTCCGTCCATGCCACGCGCGGCGTGCTCGACTTGGGCGCCGATACCCTGCCCAAGCTGATGCAGGACAACACCGACCGCAACCGCACCTCTCCGTTCGCCTTCACCGGCAACAAGTTCGAGTTCCGTGCCTGCGGCTCCGAGCAGAACGTCTCCGACTCCAACCTGGTGCTCGATGCCGCCGTGGCCAAGTCACTCAAGTCCTTCGCCGATGCACTCGAGGGTACGCCCGAGGATAAGTTCCAGGACGCCGCGCTCGAGTACTGTAAGAAGGTGCTGACCGATCACCAGCGCATCCTGTTCTCCGGCGACGGTTACTCCGACGAGTGGCCCATCGAGGCCGAGAAGCGCGGCCTTGCCAACAACAAGACCACGGCCGACGCTCTTCCCGCCTTTGTTTCCGATAAGGCTATCGCGCTCTTTGAGGAGACGGGCGTTCTGACCAAGGCCGAGGCTCAGTGCCGCTACGACTGCAAGCTCGAGAAGTACAACAAGCTCATGAACATCGAGGCTACCACGATGATTCGCGAGGCACGTCGTACCTATCGTCCGGTCATCACTGCCTATGCCACCAAGGTCGCTAAGGGCCTTGAGACAATTCGTGCCGCCGGTGCTGAGGCCGCCATGCAGTGCGAGCAGAACACGCTCAACAAGCTCTGCAACGGTATCACCGCCATCAACGACTCCATCAAGGCGCTCGATGCCGTGCATCAGAAGGCCGAGGCTCTCGATGGCCAGGAGCAGGCCAATGTGTATGCACACGAGGTCGTTCCCGCTATGGATACGCTGCGTGCCTCCGTGGATGCCATGGAGGAGATCGTGGCCGCCGACTACTGGCCGGTTCCGACCTACGACGACATTCTGTTCTACGTGTAGGGCATAGCCAACATATCGTCACGGTATTAAGCCGGGGTCCGCATCGCGCGGGCCCCGGCTTTTTGATTGCGAAGGACGCTTTGGAGTCCGTTTTGCCGCCGATTTGCCGGGGTCCGCACCCTGTCGGGTTCGAATCCCGGCACATGGGTAGCAAAAAGCCCGCCACCGCGGGGGTAACGGGCTTCTCGTTTCAAATGGTGCCCCCAGCGGGATGTCCGCGTGCGGCTGGCGCCGCCCGCCTTCGCTGCGTCGCTTCGCTCCTTGCGTGCTGCGCTGGAAAACGCTTCGCGTTTCCTCAGCTCCGCACCCTGTCGGGTTCGAATCCCGGCGTTGGGGTAGAAAAAAGCCCGCCACCGCGAGGGTAACGGGCTTCTCGTTTTAAATGGTGCCCCCAGCGGGATTCGAACCCGCGATATCCACCTTGAAAGGGTGGCGTCCTTGGCCGCTAGACGATGGGGACAGCGGGAAAGAGTATAGCAGACTTTTTTATTCGTTCACATATCGTTGGCAAACTGAAAAACCACCACAAAGGTGCCTGTCCCTTTGTGGTGGCGGGGCGTTAGGGGAGGAGCTTCATCGCGGCGTCGTGGGCGGCGTGCTCGTAGGTGTCGTCGAGGGGCTTGAGCGGCAGCAGGGCGGCGGCCTGTGCATCGCCACGGCGCTCAAGGGCATGGGCGATGAGCCAGTCGGCGAGCTCGGGGTTCTTGGGCAGTGCCGGTCCGTGTAGGTACGTGCCGATGACGCCCTTGTAGATGAGGCCCTCAAAGCCGTCGTCGCCGTTGTTGCCGGTGCCCGTGGCGACAGATGTTCCGAGCGGCGTGGCCTCTGCATCGAGCAGGGTGCGGCCGCCGTGGTTCTCGAACCCCACAAAGGGCTCGGGTGCCAGGTCGGTCTTGACAGCGACGTTGCCTATCAGGCGGTCGGAGCCGCGCACGGTCTCGGCGGCGATGACACCTAGACCCTCGATGCGATTTTCGCCCATATAGTACGAACGACCGAGCAGCTGATAGCTGCCGCAGATAGCGAGCAACGAGCCGCCGTCCTCAACATATGTCGCAACCTTGTCCTTTTGAGCGAGCAACTCGTGTGCCACAGCCAACTGATCGCGGTCGGCACCGCCGCCCATCATGACGATGTCGGCGTCGGTAAGATCGAGCGTCTCGCCCATGCGGACCTCGTCCACGCGCGCGGGAATGCCGCGCCAGGCGCAGCGGCGCTCGAGGGCGATGACGTTGCCGCCGTCGCCATAGAGGTTGAGAGCATCGGGATACAGATAGACGATGCGCAGCGGGCGCGGAAGCTCGACCGGCGCAATATCGGTGGGGACGGCGCTGCCATCGGTGCGTGTTACGGCGCAGGAGGCAACCGAGCTCGCATCGGCGTCTTTAAGTCCGTCGAGCTCTTTGACCAGCGGCGGGAATGCCGTGTAATTGGCGACGGCGTAGAAGGTGTCATCGGCTGCCTCATCTGCCACGGCGCCGATCGCCTGCTCGATATTCGAGATGATGGCGGCGTCGATGCCGGCGTACTTCAGGCGCACCTGCATGTCGTGCGCGCGCGTACCCCCGGCAAAGGCGATAAGCCCTGGGGTATCGGCGATGCGCTCGAAGTCGACGTCGTAGATCCACGAGACATCGTGGCCGTCGGCGTCGTTGTCATTCAGGAAGAAGGCGCAGAGTCTGCCGCCTGCCGTTTTAATGGACTGGATCTGGCGATCGAAGCCCACGGGATTTTTGGCCAGGTTTGCCTCGACGGTACGGCCGGCAATCTCCCAGCGGCCCATGCGTCCGCCGGCGGGGACGTAGGCATCGAGCGTGGGCTGCAGATGCACTGCGTCCACGCCCAACTCGCGCGCCGCAAAGAAGGCGGCGGCAACGTTGTAGACCATGTACAGGCCGTTGTAGCGCGTGGCGATGTGCGTTGCGGGCGCTTTTGCCTCGGGTCCAAAGGTCAGGTCAAAGCCGTAGCCGTCGCAGCCGAGCTCAACGCCTGTCACGCGACGGACCAGCGCGGGGCGACTCCAACCGCACGAAGGACAATGATAGGCGCCGAGCTGGCCGTACTGCACATAGTCGTACTCCAGCGGCGCGTTGCATTGCGAGCAAAAACGCGAGTCGCTAATGCGATCGGACTCGGTGCCCGTGGCGCCGTCGATGCCAAAGGCGATGCTCATATTGGGGACGCGTGCGGCGATCGAGGCGCAGAGCGGGTCGTCGGCGTTATAGATGAGCGTCGTTGCCGGCGAAAGCTCCAACGCGTGGGCTATGACGTCCTGGGTGTGGTCGATCTCGCCGTAGCGGTCCAGCTGGTCGCGGAACAGGTTGAGCAGCACAAAGTAGGTCGGCTTGAGCTTGGGCAAGACGCGCACCGTGTAGAGCTCGTCGCACTCAAAGACGCCTACGCGCTTGCTGCTGGCGGCACGCTTAAGATCGCTGCGGCCCTCGAGCAGGGCACCCACCACGCCCGGCTCCATGTTGTTGCCGGCGCGGTTGCATACCACGGTGGCGCCGCTGGCGGCAACGGCGTCGGCGATGAGGTTGGAGGTGGTGGTCTTACCGTTGGTGCCGGTGACCACCACGCTGCGGTCGACAAGGCTCGCGAGGTCGCTTAGCAGCTCGGGGTCGATCTTCATGGCGATGCGGCCGGGGAGTACGCCGCCCTGGCGCTTAAGGATGGAGCGCAGCCCCCAGCGGGCGATATCGCTCGAAGTGCAGGCGAGAGATGAGCGGAAGTTCATGAAGCCGTTCCTAACGTGAATGACATGGTCGTGGCGATCGTGCCGTTAAAAGCCATAACGGCGCGCAAATTCCTGGGCAAGCTGCGATACGTCTTCGCAAGCGTTGGCCCAGGGGGCAAAGTCGGGAGTATCCGAGATGATACCGTCGGCCTCCCAAACTGCCTGGTGCGAAAGGTCCCAGGGGTCGTGCGGCTCGGGCCGGCAGGGAAGGTACGGCGTCTGATACATGGGGTTCAGCAAAAAGAACGCGCCGCCCTCGCAGCGGTTGGCAAACTCACGCAGGGCGCGTGTCGCCGGGCGCATCTTGTTTGTTTTGAACAGCAGGATCGTGCGGGCGAGTAGGTACCAGGGGGAGTTCTCGAGGGCATCGGCCCCCATCTGCTCCTCGAGCTGGTGGGCCAGGGCAAAAAAGCCGTCCTCGTCTTCCAAACGAGCGAGGGCGAGTAGCACGGTGCCGGCAGCTCGGGTGGGATAGCCTTCCGCCTTAAGAACACGGCGAGAATAGTTGACGGCAGCACGGTAGCGAGCGCTCGCCATGCACAGCTGCGAGATGGCCTCGAGCGTGTGGAGCCACCCGATAAGCGCCGGCTCGCTCACGGTGAGATCGGCCGCCGTCACGCCGTCTGCCAGCACCTTGTTGGTCCAGTAGTGCGGGGCCTCCATATCGAATCCGGGCACGCTTTGCCGCAGGTAATCGGCTGTGGTCGCCTCGAGCTTCATCAGGTCGCCCAGGCAGGCGTCGACGGGCGTGTCCGCCAAAATGATGGCAAGCAGCTGGGCATCGAAGACATACGCATCGATGCGGACGATCTTGAGCAGCTCATCGCGCATATCGTCGAACAGGCGGTTGCGCGTCTGCTCAAACTCCTCATCGCTGCCCATATCCTCGATACGATGGAGCTCGTCGAGCAGGTGGCGGTGAACGCCGGCATAGGACAGCAGCGCCTGGGCATGCTCGGTCTGCGCATACTTATGGGGGTTGACGCTTACGTCGTTATGGACAAGATCGCGTGCTGCATCGGTGAGTTCGGGGTGCGACGCAACGTAGGCGCGCTCCAGGTAGGCGGGGATGTAGACGCTCGGATCCATTAGAGGTCTCCTCCCTTAAACGGCAAGCCCTGCTCGGCCGCCCGCAGGATGCGCTCGTCAATCTGGGAACGCACGATATCGTTGGTGGCGACCCAGGCGGCAAAGCTGGCGTTGTCGGGGGCGCCCAAGCCCTCCTGCAGTACCGGCGTCGCTTCGGACAGCGCAAGGACAAGCTCGTCGGTGGAGCCCACGCCCACGTTGACGCGGGCATAGACGCCATCGGGAAACTCGGTTTGAAAGTAAAGCGCCTCGGCTGCGTGCGGGCACGAGCGCGCAAGGATGCGCAAGTAGTGTTCGGCGCCCTCGTAGTCCAGCTCGCGCCAGGCAGCGCTCATCAGCGCGATGAGCGTCCACGGGTCTAAGTCGCGCTCCGCGTCCTTGGGACGACGGCGCAGCGGCGTGTTGGCAAGATAGGGGACGGAGTGGGCAGAGCGAAAGCGTTTGAGCTCCTCGGCGGGGTATTCGAGTTTTGCCATGGCGAGCATCGCAGTGTGGCGGACACCGGCCGGATCGTTGGGGGCAAAGTCCAGGCTGCGGTTTGCGGTTTCGAGCGACAGGCGGTAACGGCCGCTAATGAGGGCGCGCGACGCAAGGGCGGCAAGCCAGCGCAGGTAGGGGCGGCGTGTAAGGTCGCCTGCGGCCTCGCGCTCGTAGGGGTCCTGCGCCGAGGCGATCTTGAGTGCCAGGTCGTGCTCGACTTCATCGCGCTTGGATACCAAGTACTGTACGTACTCCTCGTTGGAGTTAGCGGTGAGGGCGGTCAACATGCGCTGAGCGTCCCAGTTGGTCGGGTCGAGTGCGGCTGCCTCGCGAAGCATGTTTTCGGCAGCGGTCTCTTCTTGCTCTGCCTGGGTATCGTCAGGGATAAAGGGAATGCGGTAGTCGACAGCCTCGACTACCTTGGCAATCAGATGTCCGGCGCGGTCGCGGTCGTGCACGATGAGCGGCGCGGGGTTGCGGGTGAATTGTTCCATCAGACGCTCTACGGCAGGGCCGTCGGTGAGCGGGATATTGTCGCGGCGCAAGGCCTCAAGAACGAGGCGATGGCAATCTTCTTGAATGGGATCGAATGCCATGGGGCCTCCTTTGCTGCGGTTAGGGTTCAAATGTCTCTATATAAGGTTCTAGTTTACCCGCATGAGGCACATTGGGACCGCCGCACTTGGACATGCACCTTTGCACCACGAAGACGGATGTCGCACAAATGTCGACACCTTGGACGACCGAGTGGTATCACGGTGCCGCAAACGGTCGGTTTTTGGCGGCGAACGGTGTGTCTTTTGGAGGGGCACAGTCCTGCCCTGGATATGTGGTCAACCTTGATAAAACGTTTGCCCAGCTTGGGAGTATGAATGCCGCATAAGGGTCTTCAGGGATAGAAAAAACGTTTCATCATTGTCGACTTTCGGTAAATAACTGACCAACCAGAACGGTAAAATACTATTTGTCTGAGCGTTGAGACGTTTAGACATCGCGCATTGTCATCGCCGGCAACGCGCAAAACGGTCCTAACGGAGCCAATCGGGTGCTCCGTTATATACGCAAGTCTAAGAGGGGCTTGTTTAGGAGGCACAGTATGGGACGTTTTACCAATCCTCGCGATCTGTACTTTGGTGAGGGCGCTCGCCACGAGGTGAAGAACCTCAAGGGCAGCAAGGCCATCATCGTGACCGGCGGCGGCTCCATGCGCCGCGGCGGTTTTTTGCAGGACGTCGAGGCCGACCTCAAGGAGGCCGGTTTCGAGGTCAAGCTGTTCGAGGGCGTCGAGTCCGATCCGTCCGTCGAGACGGTCATGAAGGGCGCCGAGGCCATGACCGAGTTCCAGCCCGACTGGATTATCGCCATTGGCGGTGGCTCGCCCATCGATGCCGCTAAGGCTATGTGGCTGTTCTACGAGTATCCCGAGGAGACCTTCGAGGAGGCAGTCGTCCCGTTCTCCTTCCCGGAGCTCCGTCAGAAGGCTCACTTCTGCGCCATCTCCTCTACCTCCGGCACCGCTACCGAGGTCACCGCGTTCTCCGTCATCACCGACTACGCCAAGGGCATCAAGTACCCGCTGGCCGACTTCAACATCACCCCTGATGTCGCCATCGTCGACCCCGAGCTCACCTACACCATGCCCGCCAAGCTGTGCGCTCACACCGGTATGGACGCTCTGACTCACGCCATCGAGGCCTACGTTTCCACCGCTGGCTCCATGTACACCGACGCCAACGCCCTGCATGCTATCCGCGAGATCGTCGAGTGGCTGCCCAAGTCCTATCAGGGCGATCATGAGGCCCGCCAGCACATGCACGACGCCCAGTGCATCGCCGGCATCGCCTTCTCCTCGGGTCTGCTGGGCATTGTCCACTCCATGGCTCACAAGACCGGTGCCGCCTTTGAGGGCGACCACATCATCCACGGTTGCGCCAACGCCATGTACCTGGGCAAGGTCATCCAGTTCAACGCCAAGGACGCTCGCGCCAAGAGCCGCTACGCCTTCATCGCCAAGGAGATCCTGCACCTCGCCGGCGAGACCGAGGACGAGCTGGTCGAGGCTCTGGTCCAGGAGATTCGCGACCTCAACGACAAGCTCGACATCCCGCAGGGCATCAAGAACTACGGTGCCAAGGGCGTGAAGGCCGACGAGTCCATCATCGATTACGATGAGTTCGAGGCTAAGAAGCACGACGTTGCCGCCAACGCCATCCTCGACGCCTGCACGGGCTCCAACCCGCGCCAGCCGTCTCAGGAGGAGATGGAGCAGCTGCTCGAGTGCGTCTACACCGACACCCCGGTCACGTTCTAATCGGCACACATTGTTCTGATAAGGGTCTCGCGCTCTGTGCGCGGGACCCTTTTTCTATGGTGCAATCTAACCTGTCCTCAATGCGCCAAGTTGCCACAAGGGGACAGGTGGCTTTGCACCAATCGTTGTTTGATGAAGGGCGGATTCTCGTATGGCACTTCCTATGGTTTATGGCGGTCCCGGCCGGTATGTTCAGGGGCCGGGCGAACTTTCGCGTCAGGGCAGATACCTGTCGTGGTTGGGATGCTCCGCCTATGTCCTGTTTGACCAAGGCACCGAGGACCGGCTGCGCAAGCAGATCGTCGATGGATTTCTGGATGAAGATCTAAGCGAGCCGTTCTTTAAGATTTACAACGGTCCGTGTACGGAAGAGGCCGTTGTCGAAATGGCTAAGGAAGCCCAGGCTGAGTATTGCGACATGGTGGTGGGTATTGGCGGCGGCAAGATGCTCGATATCGCCAAGGCCGTTGCGTTTTATGCCGAGTTGCCGTTGTGTGTATGCCCCACGGCGGCTTCGATGGACGGTCCGTTCAGCGCGATTTCGGTGCTGTATCACGAGGATGGGTCGTTCGACCGCTATCTGATGCTCGAAAAGAATCCAGATTTGGTTGTGGTCGATACCGGCGTGGTCGCGGCAGCCCCGCTGCGTATGACGGTCGCTGGCATGGGCGACGCACTGGCAACGTACTTCGAGGCGCGTTCGTGCGCCGCGGCGCACGGCGCCAACGAGCACGGTGGCGCGCCGGGACACTTGGCCTTGGTTGCGGCTCGTGCCTGCTATGACACACTCATGGAGTGCGGCGTCGCTGCCAAGCGCGATCTCAAAAAGGGCCGTATATCGCCGGCGGTTGAGCGCCTGGTCGAGTGCAATATCCTACTCTCGGGCGTCGGCTTTGAGAGCGGTGGCTTGGCGTTGGCGCATGCTATCGCCAACGGCCTGACGATTCTGCCCGAGTGCAAGGCCATGCACGGTGAGGCCGTGGCATTTGGCCTGGTGGTGCAGCTTCGTTTGGAGCGCGCGCCCGAGCTTGATCAGGTGCTCGAGTTTTGCCAGTGCGTTGGTCTGCCGACGACACTCGAGGAGCTGGGCCTTGGTGAGATTTCCGATGATGACCTGCTGAGCGTTGCGGACGCAACTTTTAAGAACGAGCGCAATATGGCTAACGAACAGGCCAAGGTGACCAAACAAAAGCTCGTGCAGCTCATGTGCGAGGCATAGCTTGGCGCTTGATTGACCTTGTGCAATCGAGGCGGCGATAGGCCATAGGCTATTTGTCTCAATGATGCGCCGCATGTAATTTGCCCGAGGCGTGGGCCGATGGCGTATCATTATCTCTTGCTTGTTTGCACTGCTCAGGGAGGGGCCGCGCATGGCGCAGGAACACGATCTGTTTGATGACATTATCGAGATCAGCAAGGGTTTCGACTTTCTTAAAAACCCGCTTGGCGGTGTGACCGATGCGCTCGATCCGTCGGCGCCGCAGTGGAATCCCGCCGACTACAAGGAGCGTCCGCGCGGCAACACCATTCCGTGCCTGACCTGCAAAAACGAAAAGAGTGGCTGCTCCGCGTGCATGGATGTGTGCCCGGTCAACGCTATCGAGGTCGAGGAAGACTCCATCGAGATTCTCGACTCCTGCCGCAAGTGCGGCCTGTGCGCCGCTGCCTGTCCGACCGAGGCAATCATCTCGCCGCGCCTGGCGCCCAAAAACCTGTATGACGACATTGTCTCGGCGGCAACGAGCCACGAGACCGCCTACGTCACCTGCACGCGCGCCCTCAAGCGCATGCCGCGCGAGAACGAGGTCGTCGTTGCCTGCGTGGGCGATATTACGGCCGAGACCTGGTTCTCGGTACTGGCGGACTATCCCAACGTGAGTGTGTACCTGCCCCTGGGCGTGTGCGATAAATGCCGCAACACCGGCGGCGAGGATATCCTGGGCGAGGCGATTGCGAAGGCTGAGGAGTGGTCTGGCACGGGTATGGGCCTGGAGGTCGACCCCAAGAGCCTCAAGTGCCATAAGCTTCGCGAGTACGAGCGCAAGGAGTACATGGAAAAGATTGCTCGCACGACGGGTCTGACGGTGACCAAGCTCAACCCGGCGACGGCGGCGCTGGCCTCGGTGACGCAGAAGTTGAAGGCCCATCGCCATCAGATTACCCAGCTGGAGCGCACGCTCAACACCATGTGCGGCACCACGACGGCAAAGCGTCGCCGTTCGCTCACGCATGGGCGGCAGCTGGTGCTTTCGACACTGCAGAACCATCCCGAGCTTGCCCAGAACATGCAGGTGAGCACGCCGGAGTGCGATTTTGACAAGTGCACATCGTGTGGCGAGTGCGTCAATGTATGCCCCACGTTCGCCTGCGATTTGGTGGGAAGCGGTCGCTTTGCGCTGGAGTCTACGTATTGCTTGGGCTGCGGCGCCTGTGTCAAGGTTTGTCCCGAACATGCGCTCAAGCTGGTCGAACACGATGCGTCCAACTTGGTTGTCGTCGACCCCGAAGCCGAGGAAAAGGCCGCTCAGAAGGCCAAAGCCCACGAAGAGGCCCAAAAGGTAAAAGCCGAGGCGAAGGCCAAGCTCGACAAGATGCTCGACCAGGTGGAGAAGCTCGCGGACTAGCCAGCTACCCCAATCTCTGCTTCATTTGCGCCGCCGCGGTGTCCGGATTCGCCCGGATGCTGCGGCGGCGCTATACTTATGCAGTTTGAAGTACCTGTACCAAAAGGAGCTGTCGTGTCCCTTTCCATCGGTATCGTGGGCCTGCCCAACGTGGGCAAGTCGACGCTGTTCACCGCGCTTACCAAAAAGACCGGCCTTGCCGCCAACTACCCGTTCGCCACGATCGACCCCAACGTGGGTATCGTCGATGTGCCCGATAGCC
The DNA here is from genome assembly GCF_052121455.1 of Collinsella sp. LCP19S3_D3. Classification (NCBI taxonomy): domain Bacteria; kingdom Bacillati; phylum Actinomycetota; class Coriobacteriia; order Coriobacteriales; family Coriobacteriaceae; genus Collinsella; species Collinsella sp. LCP19S3_D3. The sequence goes on from NZ_JBQKEF010000012.1 coordinate 58,834, forward strand.
GCCTGCAAAAGCTCGCCGACATTGTCAACCCTGGCCGCATTGTGCCGGCTACGGTCGAGTTTGTCGACATCGCGGGCCTGGTGAAGGGTGCCAACGAGGGCGAGGGCCTGGGCAACCAGTTCTTGGCAAACATTCGCGAGACCGACGCTATCTGCGAGGTCGTGCGCTATTTTAAGGATCCCAACGTCATGCGTGAGGTGGGTCGTACGGGCGAGTTCGTCGATCCCGCCGGCGATGCCGACACCATCATGACCGAGCTTATCCTGGCCGACATGGGCACGCTCGAGAAGCAGCTGCCTAAGCTCGAGAAGGAGGCCAAGCGCGACAAGGAGCTCATGCCCAAGTTTGAGGTCGCCAAGCGCCTGCTCGCCTGGCTCAACGAGGGCAAGCGCGCCGCGTCCATGGAGATGACCGACGAGGAGCGCGCCGCTGCCAAGGGCCTGTTCCTACTCACCATGAAGCCCATCTTGTATGTGGCCAACGTGGACGAGGACATGCTCAACGAGGACCTGGCGCCCATCGATGGCGTCAAGCCGCTGCCGATCTGCGCCAAGATCGAGGCCGAGCTTTCCGAGCTCGATCCCGAGGATGCGGCCGACTACCTGGAGAGCCTGGGCCTGGAGCAGCCCGGCCTGGACGTGCTCGCGCAGGCAGCCTACAAGCTGCTCGGTCTGCAGTCGTTCTTTACGGCTGGCGAGATGGAGGTCAAGGCCTGGACGGTGCGTCAGGGCGCGACCGCCCCGCAGGCCGCCGGTGTCATCCATACCGACTTTGAGCGCGGCTTTATTAAGGCCGAGGTCATTGGCTATGACGACTACATCGAGCTCGGTGGCGAGCAAGGCGCCAAGGCTGCAGGCAAGCTGCGCATCGAGGGCAAAGAGTATGTCATGGCCGATGGCGACGTCGTGCACTTCCGCTTTAACGTGTAAGGACGGCGAGCATGTTTAAATATGGAAAAAAAGCTGGCTACATGGGCATCGCGCTGCTGGTGCTTGCAGTGCTTCCGCTGGTGGTCGCAGCGTTTGTAATCCCCAACATTGGTCCCGAGGTGGCAACAAAGTTTAATGCCGCCGGTGAGGTGACGCGCTGGGGCAAGAGCTACGAGCTGCTGGCATTGCCGGTGCTCAACCTGCTGCTGAGCGTGGCGACGTACTTTACGGCGGGACGCCAGGCAAAGAACAATGAGGACTCCGCCGCCATGGCGCGCATCGTGTGCGAGCGCTACCTGCGAAACGGCTGCATCACGGGCGTATTCCTCAACGTAATTAACGTCTACTTTATGTATTCGGCGATTACCGGCACAGGCTTTGGCCTGGGCTTTTAGCTTGCGCCTTTAGGCAACGAGCCTGCAAGCATATTCGATGGCTGCTGCGAGGCCGCCGCTCGATCGTGGTTGAAAGACCACATCGGCGGCGGCCTCGTTTTCGTATCCGGCACCGCGAAGGCAGAGCGCGATACCGGCTTCCAAGAGAAGGGGCAGGCCACACTGGCTGGTTGTGATTACGGCAGCCTGATTGAGTGAGCAGCCGTGCGCTTGGCATTGGATGGCAAGTTCACCTTGCGCCGGGCAAGGGACCAAAACGGCGGCGACGCGACTTGATAGCAATGCAAATGCTGTGCGCTCATCGGGCGAAAGGCATTCTGCTTCAACGACGACGAGCTTGGGCGGTGCGCTGTTTGTGCGAAGCGTGGCTCGGTACATGCGGACCGAAGAACCCGACATAGAAAACTCCTGTATATTGGGCAAAACGTAAACTATAGTTTACGTTTTTGTTTTGCTCCATTTCAAACTCGTCTGCATGAACGAACATGCGAAACAGATTCTTGGCGAGCGAGTCGAGCGGACGCGCAAGGCCCTTGGTATCTCCAAGGTCGATTTTTGCGTGGCGGTTGGAATCAGCCGACCTTATCTCGATCAAATCGAAAGCGGAACGGCAAACAGCACGCTCGAGATTTTATTTAAACTTGCGCCCGCGCTTGGCATGACGGTGTCAGAGCTTCTCGAGGGCATTGAGTAGGCGTTTTTGCTAGATTTGTCGTTTGCTGAACGGGTCCCCCCGATGGCGGCGTGCAAAAACCCGAGTATTCAGCATCCCTCAATAAATTGACAGCAACCGAAGGCGTAAATACGATGCTTGCTGTTTTTGATTATCCACAAAATTCATTATTATGAGGAATATTAGACGCATGGGACGAGCCTATCGAACCGAAAAGCGATTTACAGCTAGCGGTTTTAACGTTTCCGGAAGGGGCGGGTGCTGAAAACTCCGCTTTTTGCACGTTCCGAGAGGTACCACGTGCCCTACAAGGCCCAAAGAGGCAGATTTTGTTTTAGCTACACCATCGGGATGCGGTCATGGTTGACCTGGCTGTAGAACAGGCGCTGAATCTCGGCCGCATCACGTGACTGGCCGAGCGCCCACATGGTCTTGGCCACGAGCGTTTCGGTGGTCATATCGTCGCCGCGTAAAATACCCGGATGGTCGGCGTAGGCACGGCCGACCTCATAAACACCCAGATCGAGGCCCTCTTCGGGGACCTGTGTGGTCATAACGACGGTTCGACCCGAATCGACCCAGCGGAAAATCGCCTCCTGGAATGACTCGCCGGACTCGCCAAACTCGGGAATACCGCCAATGCCAAAGGTCTCCAGAATTACGGCGTCGTAGCTATCGGTCAGGGCGTCCAATATGCCTGGATTCACGCCGGGTGTGAGCTTAAGGACAAACACGCGCGGGTCGATACGGTCGTAGAAACGAACCGGGCTCTCATTCTGGTGGGTGCCGTGGAGCCCGTTGCGCACGATGCGGTCGTTGCGGATGTAGGCAATGGGCGGATAGTTGACGCTAATGAACGCGTTAAAGCTCATGGTGCGCTGCTTGCGGGCGCGCGTGCCGGCGATGGCCACGCCGCCAAACACGATTGAGACGTCGTGCGAATGCTCGTCAAGCGCATAGAGCAGGCTCTGGTACAGATTGAGCTTGGCATCGGTAAAGGGGTTGCCCATGGGCTTTTGCGAGCCGGTGAGCACGATGGGCTTGGGGCTGTCCTGAATCAGGTAAGAAAGCGCCGCCGCGGTGTAGCTCATGGTGTCGGTGCCGTGCAGAATCACGAAGCCGTCGTGGTCGGTATAGCCCTCGACGATGACGTCGCGGATACGCATCCAGTCACTGGGACGCATATTGGTGCTGTCGATGTTCATGGGCTGCACGACGTCGAGCTCGCAGAGGCCCGAGATCTCGGGGACGCTCTGGGCGAGTTCCTCACCGGTTAGGGCGGGGGAGAGGCCGTTGCCGTCCTCGGTCGATGCGATGGTGCCGCCCGTGGCGATGAGAAGGATGCGCTTCATGTTGGTGTTCCTATCGTATTTGCCGCCCCAGAGGCGGAGTCGTTCGGCAGTATTGTGGCACAGGGCGTCCAATGTTCAAACGTATTACATCATCTGTAACGTTTGGTAACACTTCAATTGCCGTCAAATAGGGGCCCAGGTCGTGCGTTTGCCGTGCGCTGATGGCTGCGAGGGACGAGAAACCCCATATAACGTGTACACTATGAAAGTTATTCTCGTTTATTCGCGCGGGTGGGCATCGGCTCCCCGCCAACAAGAGGGGGAAACCATGGATCAAAAGGCTTCCGCAAAGGTCCTCGTACTCGACTTTGGTGCGCAGTACGGTCAGCTCATTGCCCGTCGCGTCCGCGACCTCAACGTGTATTCCGAGATTGTTCCCTGCGACATCTCGGCCGATGAGATTCGCGAGATGAACGCCTCTGCGCTCATCCTTTCCGGCGGCCCGGCCTCTGTGTACGCCGAGGACGCTCCGTCCATCGATCCTGCCATCTTTGACCTGGGCCTTCCCGTCCTGGGCTTCTGCTACGGCCATCAGATCACGGCCGTGACGCTCGGCGGCAAGGTCGGCCACTCAGAGGTGGGCGAGTACGGCCGTGCTACCATCACACGCACTGCCGGCGCCAAGCTCTTTAACTCCACGCCCATGCAGCAAACCGTGTGGATGAGCCACCGCGACGCCGTGTCCGAGGTACCCGAGGGCTTTACCGTTACCGCCAGCACCGACGTGTGCCCGGTTGCCGCCATGGAGTGCGTCGAGCGCAAGATTTTCACCACGCAGTTCCACCCCGAGGTCAAGCACTCCGAGTACGGTCAGCAGCTGCTGAGCAACTTCCTGTTTGAGATCTGCGGCCTGGAGCCCAACTGGAGCATGGACAACCTGGTCGAGACCATGACGGCCGAGTTCCGCGAGAAGGTCGGCGACGACCGCGTGATTCTGGCCCTGTCCGGTGGCGTTGACTCCTCCGTCGTGGCTGCGCTGGGCGCTCGCGCCGTGGGCAAGCAGATGACCTGTGTGTTCATCAACCACGGCCTGCTGCGCAAGGGCGAGCCCGAGCAGGTGGAGGAGGTCTTCACCAAGCAGTTCGATGTCGACTTTATCCACGTTCACGCCGAGGACCGTTATGCCGAGCTTCTGGCCGGCGTGACCGAGCCCGAGGAGAAGCGCCGCATCATCGGTACTCAGTTCTGGAAAGAGTTCTTCGCCGTGGCGCAGCAGCTCGAGACCGATGGCAAGTCGGTCAAGTACCTGGCTCAGGGCACCATCTACCCCGACATCATCGAGTCTGGCGCTCGCAAGACGGGCGGCAAGACGGCCACCATCAAGAGCCATCACAACCTGATCCCGTTCCCCGAGGGCGTGCACTTCGACCTCATTGAGCCGCTCGACCACTTCTTTAAGGACGAGGTCCGCGCGCTTGGTCTGGCACTGGGCCTGCCGGGTCATATCGTGTTCCGTCAGCCTTTCCCGGGCCCGGGTCTGGCCATCCGCATTATCGGTGCGGTCGACAAGGAGAAGCTCGAGATCCTCAAAAACGCCGATGCCATCGTGCGCGAGGAGCTCGACGCCTACAACCAGCGCCTGTTTGAGCAGACCGGCGAGCGCAACTCCGAGCACAGCTGCTGGCAGTATTTCGCGGTCCTGCCCGACATCAAGTCCGTTGGCGTTATGGGCGACGAGCGCACCTATCAGCGCCCGATCATCCTGCGTGCCGTCGAATCCAGTGATGCCATGACCGCCGACTGGGCCAAGCTGCCCTACGATGTGCTGGCCCGCATTTCCGGCCGCATCGTTGCCGAGGTTCCCGGCGCCAACCGCGTGTGCTACGACATTACGTCCAAGCCGCCCGCGACCATTGAGTGGGAGTAGGAGAAAACTGGGAATAGAATTCCCAATTTTAGTAGGAACAGCGTAATTAGGTATGCGAATGAGAAGGGGAGTCCCGCGGGACTCCCCTCTGTTTAGATCGAGAATTAGAACGGTAACGTCACGTATGCTTTATGCGTGCTTGCGTTTGCGATACGCGGCTAACGCGATGCCGACTGCTATCAGGGCTGCTGCACTGAAGCAGAGGGATGCCAGGAGTGCCATCTGGTTGTCACCGGTCCGGGGGATTGTTGAGTTGGTGGGAGCGGAGTCGGCATTCTTCTTCCACTGGGCGTACAGGGTGGTGTCCTGGTCTGCGTTCTTCTTAGCGTCGAAGGCCTGCTTGCCTTCCTTATCGTAGGTCCAGCCCTTGAAGGTATAGCCTTTGGCGGTGGGGTCATCGATAAGGGTGATAGGTTTGCCCTTCTCGGTCTGCTTGGCCACCTTGTCTCCGTGGCCGTTCATGTCGAAGGTGACATCGACCATTTCGATGGTGGGAGCTTCCCAGACAGCCGTGAAGGTGATGTTTTCTTTAGCGGTGTATTCGCCGATAAAGGGATCGGTACCTTCGGAGCCCTTCATGATCCAGCCAACGAATGTGTAGTCGCCGTCAGTGCCGAGGTCAGGGAGTTCGACGACTTGGCCCTTGTTCACGGTCACGGCTTCAGGTGCGGTCCCGAATTCGGATTCGAAGGAAAGGGACTGCGGACAAAAAGTTGGACCGTTGAGGTCCGGAACGGAGTCCGCATGGCATACAGTAGGAGAATGGTGGAGAGGGCCAGGGCGCTTCGCGGCGCCGGGCTCACCGT
>NZ_JBQKEF010000013.1:0-64605 GCF_052121455.1 Collinsella sp. LCP19S3_D3
CGATACAATACGGAGAGGCGCAGCGATGCGCTCGGCGGCCGCACGCCGGCCGAGTTCCGCGCCGCGCTGGGAAGGGCCGCGTAACGGTCCAAGAAATCGTCCGCAGTCCCCGCCCAGAACGGGACACAGTTTCCCAGACGGCGGATTCCGGAAAGTGCATCCCGGAATCTACGTCTAGACTGGGACACAGTTTCCCGCTGACTCTCTATATGGAAAACGCATCCCAGAATGGAGGTCCAAACTGGGATGCGCTTTGCGCTATTGAAGATATGAGGCTGCGAATCAGCTGCTCGGCCTATGCCTATGCCTGCTGCCAGGTGTCGACAAGCTCCTTGGCTGCGGCGTGGGGGTCGTCAGCGCTGCAGACGGCGCTCACCACAAAGAAGCCGTCGACGCCGGTGGCCTTGAGCTGCGGCAGATCGGCTTTTTTGACGCCGCCGCCGACCACGATGGGAACGGGGCTTGCCTCATGGAGCGCAGCCAGGTCCTCAAAGCTCTTGGTGATGATGGAGCCATCTGCCGCGCGTCCACAGTCGCGCTTGGTCTCGGTCTCGTGGAGCGGGCCGATGCCCAGGTAGTCGACTAGGCTCATGTCGGCGGTCTTGACGTACTCGAGCATTTCCTCGCAACGGGCCGAAAGGCCCACGATGGCATCGGGGCCCAGAAGCTTGCGGCAGACATCGACGGGAATATCGCTCTGGCCCACATGCACGCCGTCGACGGCGATACCCTGTTCGCGTGCGGCGAGTACGCAGTCCAGACGGTCGTCGATAAGCAGGGCGACCTTGCCGGTCTTGCCGGCGCGAGCGATAGCCTGCGCGGCGTCGCCCGTCAGCGCGATGATCTCGCGGGCACTTGCCACCTTGGAGCGCATCTGGATGCAGGTAAAGCCGGCATCCAGCGCCTGCGCTACCACATCGCCCACGGGACGTCCCAGCGTGTTTTCGGGGCCGAGTACCAGATAGGCCGAGATATCAAGGTTGTCGCGGATGCTCATCGTGCTTCCTCCTGCTTTTTGATCTGCGCTTCCATGCGCTCGAGTTTGCCGGTCATGGTGTCGGTAAACCCGGGTCGAATATCGGCTTTGAGCACGACTTCGGTGCGGATGCCCTTGCTTGCCAACACAAAGGTTGCGTCGCGTACGACCTGCATGACCTCGTCCCAGTCGCCCTCGATCTCGGTGAACATCGAGGTGGTGCGGTTGGGAAGGCCGCTCTCGCGAATGACGCGCACGACCTCGGCGACCTCGGCGGACAGCTCGTCGCCTGTGCCGCACGGGGCGATGGCTACGGCGACGAGCGTGTTCATGTCGGCAGCGGTTGCGGGTTCGGACATGGCTTATGCCTCCTCGAGCTCGAGGTGGTTATTCGCAATATCCTGAGCGGTCGCGCGGTAGAGTTCGTCGATAAAGGCGACCTTAAAGCTTGCCGGGGCATCGGCGACAGAGGCGGCACGCGTGCCGGCAACGTTGTAGACAGCGGTACCGCAGATGGCTGCCGTAAACGGATCGGCGGCGCAAGCGTACACGGCCAGGACGCCGCCCTGCGAGCAGCCACAGCCGGTAATCTTGGACATGAGCGGGCTGCCGCCGTGGGACTTGGCCACGGTCGTGCCGTCGGTAATCAGGTCGACTTCGCCCGAGACCACTACGGCGCCGCCGGTGTAGCGGGCGAGTGCCACGGCAGCGCCGCGGGCGGCGTCGACCGTATCGGTGGTATCGACACCGCGCACGCGGCTCAGGTCAGCCGCCTCGCCTTCAAGACCCCATAGGCCGGCGAGCGCGATGATCTCGGAGGCGTTGCCGCGCACGATGGCGGGCTTGTACTGCTTGAGCTCGTTTACCAACTGGGTGCGCAGACTACCGATGCCCAGGCCCACCGGATCGAGCACCCAGGGCTTGCCGGCGTCGTGTGCCGCCTTGGCCGCACGGGGAATCGTCTGCTCGTAGATGGGGAAGAGCGTGCCCATGTTGAGATAGATGGCGCCGCCGCCGGCAACGAGCGCCTCGCCCTCGTCGGGCAGATAGACCATGGCGGCCGAACCGCCTACGGCGAGCTGCGCGTTGGCGACAAAGTCGATCGTCACCGTGTTGGTGATGGAGCCGGCCATCGGGTTGGTGGCGCGAATCTCCTCCACGGCCTTGACCACATTTTGTTTAAGCTGTTTCGAATCAATCACTGCACATGCCTCCTTGGCATAGAAAAGGGGCGCTGTGCATAGACAGCGCCCCTGTAAAGGCGGCATGCTCCCTACGCCAGCATTAACTGACAGGTTCAAAGGATTGGGCCCCATGCCCTCTCAGCCTTGTGGTTTGCACCGCCGGCACTCCCGCATCGAATCTGTTGTTCCCTATACTAGCGCACCTGCCAAAAAGGGACAGGTTTATTTTGGTAGGTGGCAACTGGGGCGTCGCATTTTCCCAGATAAAACCTGCCAAAATAAACCTGTCCCTTATTGGCAGGTCGCTACAATGGATACGGTGAAAATGACTGGGGGACTCTATGATCAAACTTGTGCTGACCGATATGGACGATACGCTGATTCCAGCCGGGCATGACGGCGCCAGCGACTACGCCATCGAGGGCATTCATGCCATGCAGGCGGCGGGCCTGCACTTTGGCCCGGTTTCGGGCCGTCAGCCGTCCGCGATGGGCTGGATGTTTCGTAATCGCTCCGAGTGCTTCTCGACCGGTGCGTTCTGCAACGGCCAGGTCATGTTTGTCGACGGCGAGGTGGTAGCCTCGCATGCGACCGACAACACCGCCCTTATTCGCTTGGCTGACTACTTGGAGCAAGAGACCGATGATACCTATCTGAAGGTCTACAGCCTGGGCGATGACTATTGGGACAATGACGCCTATTGCGTGACGAGCGACCCCGAGCGCGTGCGTCGCGCTATGGAGTCGGGCGGCAACGCGTGGCTCAAAGGCGAAGAGGCCCCGTGCCGTCCCGTTGTCGGTGACGCGCCGGTGTTCAAGGCGAATATCTGGAGTGCCCGTTCGCGTGAGGGGCTCGCGGAGCTACGCGAGCGCGTTGCCGCCGAGGTGCCGGAACTCTCGCTTGTGTTTCCCAACAACCGAGTGCGCCTGTTTGACATTCTTCCGGCTGGTTGGGACAAGGGCTGTGCCACGCTGGAGCTGGCGCGTGCTTTGGGCCTAACGCCCGACGAGGTGGCGGTGTTCGGCGATTCCGATAACGATCTGCCCATGATTAATGCCGTTCCCAACTCCGTTGCAGTCGCCAATGCCAATGAGGCCGTCACGGCTGCCGCGCGTTGGCATATCGGCGCTGCGGCAGACGATGCGGTTGCCGGGGCTCTGCATCAGATTGCCGCCTGCGCCGCGACGGGGGAGATGCCGTCGTTTATGCGCCAGATGGGCGCGACGGGTCTTGGCGTCACGAACGTCTAGGGAGAAAGTCATGAAGCTTCAGCAGCTCAGGTATGTTGTTAAGGTTGCCGAATGCGGCAGCATCACCGAGGCCTCGCGCCGGCTCTTTGTGTCGCAGCCTTCGATTACCGCCTCGATTCGCGATCTCGAAAACGAGATGGGTGTGCACATCTTTGAGCGCACCAACAAGGGCGTCATTGTGTCCGAGGAAGGCGAGACATTCTTGGGCTACGCGCGCCAGGTACTCGATCAGGCCGATCTGCTCGAGGGCAAGTACAAGGGCGCATCCGAGCAAGTGCCGCACTTTAGTGTGAGCTGTCAGCATTATTCCTTTGCCGTTAATGCGTTTGTCGACGTGATCCGTGAGTTCGATGCAGCGCGCTACGACTTTACCCTGCGCGAGGAACAGACTCACGAGATCATCGAAGATGTCGCGCACATGAAGAGTGAACTGGGCATTCTGTACTTATCCGAACATAACCGCGAGGTTATCGAGCGCATGCTGGCGGCCAACGAGCTCGTATTCGAAGGACTCTTCTGCGCCACGCCGCACGTCTTTGTATGCGCCGACCATCCACTGGCGGACCACGCCAGCGTGACGCTCGAGGACTTGGAAGACTATCCGTTCCTATCCTACGAGCAAGGCAGCTACAACTCGTTTTACTATTCCGAGGAACTGACCTCGACGTTTGAGCGCCGCAAGAATATCCGCGTGCGCGACCGTGCGACCTTGTTCAACCTAGCCATGGGTCTCAACGGCTACACGGTGTGTTCGGGCGTGATTAGCCACGAGCTTAATGGCCCCGGTATTATCTCGATTCCGCTCGATGTGGATGAATACATGGAGATCGGCATTATCACGCGCAAGAATACGACGCTCACGCGCTATGGACAGGCTTATGTCGAGGCCATCCGGAGGCATATCTAACCGGTAGCGTTTGATGTTGCTGTCTTGAGCTGTCGAAATGGATATAGGAAAACTATATGGCAAACATATATAAACGCATATTTTACGATAACCAGGAGTGCGCTCATACTCTTGCTCGCCAAAGTATTCCATGCAAAAGGAGATTCCTATGAGCAATTCCACCCAGCTCAAAGCGCCGTTTCGCGCCGATATCGTCGGCAGTTTTCTTCGTCCGCAGGCCGTAAAGGACGCCCGCGCTGCCTATGCGGCAGGCGCGCTTGATGCCGAGGGACTTAAGGCAGTCGAGGACGAGGCCATTCGCGATTTGGTGGCAAAGCAAAAGGCCGCCGGCCTGCAGGTCATCACCGACGGCGAGTTCCGCCGCAGCTACTGGCACCTCGATTTTATGTGGGGTCTCAACGGCATCGAGCGCCGCACCTCGCGTACGGGCTATATGTTCCACGATGAGGAGACTACCGCCGACACCGCCGTGGTGACCGGGCCTATTAGCGGCGAGAACCATCCGTTCGTCGAGCACTTCAAGTTTGTCAAGGCGCTTGAGGGCGAGGGCCAGGTTGCGCGGCAAACCATTCCGGCGCCGATCCAGACGTTCTCCGAAGTCACGCTCGACCGCTGCGATGGCCAGCAGGAGAGCCTGCGCGCCGTCTACAAGACCGACGAAGAGCTCGCCGATGCCATCACCGCAGCATACCGCACCGTGATTGCCGATCTGTATGCCGCGGGTTGCCGCAACATCCAATTTGATGACTGCACCTGGGGCATCTATTGCGATACTGACTTTGTGTCCAAGACCGGCATGAGCCCGGTTGACCTGCAAAAGGTGAGCGAGCTGGGCGTGGCGCTCAACAATGCTGCCATCGCGGGCAAGCCTGACGACTTGGTGATCAATACGCATGTATGCCGTGGCAACTACCACTCTACTTATGCCTTTGAGGGCGGCTATGATCCCATCGCCCCGTACCTGTTTGCGCATGAGGACGTTGACGCGTTCTATCTGGAGTTCGACACTCCGCGCGCCGGTGGTTTTGAGCCGCTCAGGTATGTTGCGCCCGGTAAGAAGGTCGTGTTGGGCCTGGTGACCACCAAGGCAGCCGAGCTCGAGGACGAGGACGCGATCGTCGAGCGTATTCATGAGGCAGCAAAGTACGTGCCGCTTGAGAATCTGTATCTGTCTCCGCAGTGTGGCTTTGCCAGCTGCGAGATTGGCAACAAGCTGACCGAAGGCGAGCAGTGGGCAAAGATCGCGCTGGTCAAGCGTATTGCCGAGCGTGTTTGGAAATAGCGGTACCGTTTGCAAGTGACGGCGCGTGCGAGACATGGCGTATCGCGTACAATGGTTCGGACCGTATCGTTCGGGCAGGTTATCCGCTATGCCCGAGCGCCCTTCCATTCGAAAGGACATCCATGTCCCAGTCCTCGACGCCCGCCGTCACCGATGCCATCTACGACGCTTCGTCGCTCGGCCGCCCGCGCATGTTCCTGCTCGGTCTGCAGCACCTGTTTGCCATGTTTGGTGCCACGGTGCTGGTGCCCGTGCTCACCGGCCTTTCGGTATCGGCAACGCTTTTGTTTGCCGGCTTGGGCACGCTGCTATTCCACTTCCTGTCACGCGGTAAGGTCCCCGCATTTTTGGGCTCATCGTTTGCCTTTATTGCCGGCTATGCCGCAATCGCGCCCAACGGCGAGGCCGAGCTATTGCCCTACGCTTGCCTGGGCGTTGCCTGCGCCGGTTTGCTCTACCCGGTGCTTGCGGCGCTCTTCCGCGCGTTTGGCGCCAAGCGCGTCATGCGCTTCTTCCCGCCGGTGGTGACTGGCCCCATTGTCATTTCGATCGGTCTGATCCTGGCGAGTTCCGCTATTGCCAACTGCCAGACTAACTGGCTCGTTGCCGTGGTTGCCGTCGCCGTAATCGTCATCTGCAATATTTGGGGTCGCGGCATGGTCAAGATCGTGCCGATTTTACTGGGCGTCGTGGTGAGCTATGCCGTTGCGGCTGCGCTGGGCGAGGTCGATTTCTCCGGCGTCGCAGCCGCTCCCTGGCTTGGCTTGCCTGTCGTGTGGGACAACACGGTGTTTGCACTCTTTGGGCCGCAGTTCGATAGCGGCCTTGCCACGACGGCCATCATCACCATCATGCCGCTGGCCTTTGCAACCATGATCGAGCATATCGGCGATATATCCGCTATTGGCTCCACCTGCGAGCGCAACTACATCGCCGATCCCGGCCTGCATCGCACGCTGCTCGGTGATGGTCTCGCCACGATTCTGGCTTCGCTCTTTGGCGCTCCGGCCAACACCACGTATGGCGAGAACACCGGCGTGCTCGCCCTGACGCGTGTGTTTGACCCGCGCGTGATTCGCATTGCCGCGTGCTGCGCCATCGTGCTTTCGTTCTGCCCCAAGTTCGCTGCCGTGATCGCCGCCATGCCGGCATGCGTTATCGGCGGCGTGTCGCTCGTGCTCTATGGCATGATCAGCGCCGTGGGCGTCCGTAACCTCATCGAGAACCAGGTCGATTTCCAGAACAACCGCAACGTGCTGGTGGCCGCTCTGGTGCTCGTGCTTTCACTCGGCATTGCCTACAGCGCCGCCGGTGGCATCGTGCTGGAGCTGGGCGGCGTGACGATTTCGCTTTCGGGCCTTGCCGTGGGCTCGCTGGTGGGCATCGTGCTCAACGCGATTCTGCCTGGCAACGACTTTGAGTTCGCCGTTTCCGAACTTGAGGAGACTGTCGAGTAGTAGTTGTGTTCAGCTAAATCAAAAAAAATGGCGCCCGTGCGTACGCGTGGGCGCCATTTTTAATGCGTCAGTATCCAGTGTATGCCGCGGGCCATGCGCACACCGGTTTGGGCAAAGTGGTTACCGGGGTTGAGCTCGAAGGTCGCGGGGATGCCTCGGTCGCTGAGTAGTTTCTCCATTGCGCGCGTGTCGTCGAGTACGTGCCGCATCATGCGGTTGGGCGTCTTGGTCTCCTTTTTGCCGAGTGATAGATAGACGGCGTTGGGCGCGGCTGGCATCGTGTGCCCGTGTGCGTAATCGACAAATCCGGGAAACCATAGGGACCCCGATGCGCTTGCGGCACGGTTAAAGGCATCGGTCTGCCAGAGCGACCAAAGCGAAAAGAGGCCCGCCAATGAGTAACCGGCAATGCCGCGCCAGGTAGGCGGGCAGGGAAGTGATGGCTCGACCTCTGGGATTATCCGATTCAGCAGTTCATCGAGAAACCCGGACGCCTGACCACCAAAGGGCTCGGCATCGCGCACGGTTCCGTCGCATTCCCAAGGGCTCAGCTCGCGATTCCAATTGAGCCCGCCAATGGCGACCAGGGTGAATGGCGGGCAATCAAGCTCAAGACAACGGCTATAGACCTCGGTGCCGTCACCCATGACCGCGGGAAGGTAAATGACGGGCGCGCTTTCGACATGCTTTGAATGAATGGTTATCTGCTTTTGACGCGCTTCCATGACAAGCTTCTCTCTGCATTTCGACATCTACAAATACGATTGTCGCACGTCGGCGTAGGGACCGTCGCTAAAAGAAAGGCGCAGAGCCGCTTGATACGACTCTGCGCCTTGAGGTTTTGCTTTGGCAGCTTTGCCCTTACGCTACAAAGAAGTAGACGAGGAAGGCGAGTGCTGCGATCCACATGAGCGGCTTGATCTTGGAGGCCTCGCCCTTAAAGAGTGAGACGACCACGTAGGCGATAAAGCCCAGACCGATGCCGGCAGAGATGGAGTAGGTGAAGGGCACGCCGGCGACAATCATGAACGCTGGGAAACCCTGCGACACGTCGGACCAGTCGATCTCGGAGGCCTCGCTCATCATGAGGTAGCCGACGTAGACCAGAGCACCGCAGGTGGCGGCGCTGGAAACGATGGTGACGATGGGGGAGAAGAACGCGGCGAGAATGAACAGCACGCCGGTGGTGACGGAGGTGAGGCCCGTGCGGCCACCGTCGGCAGCGCCAGAGGTGGACTCGACGAAGGTGGTGATGGAGGAGACGCCCATAAAACCGCCCACAGCAGCGGCGGCGGAGTCGACGAGCAGGATCTCCTTGATATTCTCGACGTTGCCGTCGTCGGTGAGGAACTCGCCCTGCTTGGCCACGGCCATCGCGGTGCCCATGGTGTCGAAGAAGTCACTCATGAGCAGCGAGAACGAGATGACGAGGAGCGTGGGGTCGGTAAGGACCTTGACGATGGCGGGCACGCCGCCGGCGTCGGCGATGGGGCCACCGATGCTCGAGAAGTCGAGCGGGGCGATAATACCGGTCGGAGCATGGGTCACACCTAGGGGGATACCGGCGATAACGGCGACGATGATGCCGATGAGCAGCGAGCCGGGGACGTTGCGGCAGGCGAGGGCGACTGTCACCAGGATGGAGATAATGCCGACGATGAAGGTGGGGGAGGTGATGTCGCCCAGACCGACGAGTGTACCGGCGCCAGCGGTGATAATGCCGGCATCGCACAGGCCAATCATGGCGATGAACAGGCCCAGGCCCACCGAGATGGCGTGACGCAGGACAACCGGGATGGCATCCATGATGGCCTCGCGCAGGCCACAAAGCACGAGCAGCAAGATGACGACGCCCTCAAGGAAGATGACGCTCATGGCCACGTGCCAGTCACCGCCGCAGACGGTGGTGGTGATTCCAGCGATCATCGCGTTGACGCCTAAGCCCGACGCGCAGGCGAGCGGGCGGTTGGCGAAGATGCCCATGCAGATGGTCATGATGCCGGCGCCCAGGCAGGTGGCGCAGGCGAGCGCTCCCGCATCGATGCCAGCGCCCGAGAGCACCGCGGGGTTGACGGCGATGATGTAGGCCATCGCCAGGAATGTTGTCAGTCCAGCGCGGAGTTCGGTCCCGATTGTGGACTTGCGCTCGCTGACGTGAAATAGTTCGTCCATGCATACCCTTTCCTTGTTCGGCCCCGAGTTTAGGCCGATTGACACGAACTTACCTACTATATCGCCTTTGGAAGGTCGATGCTTCTCGCATGTTGAAGTTCGGCGCTTTGTAACAGGCGGACGGTATTTTTCGCATGAAAATATGTAGGTACCGTATACTTAAGCAGTTACATTGAACTCTTTGGAGGAACGTATGATTAAAGAGCTCTGCCGCGACGAGGCTATCCTGTCCCAGCGTTGCGAGGTTGCGACTGTCGAGGACGAGTCGGTCGCACGGGATCTGATCGATACCATCAAGTCGCTCGAGGACGCCGGCTGCCTTGCCGCCAACCAGATTGGCGTCACCAAGAAGGTCTGCGTCTATCTGGACGACGCCGGCGAGCCCCACGTGCTCTACAACCCCCGTCTGGTGTTTGGCCTGGGCGCCAGCAAGATGGAGGAGAGCTGCCTGACGCACGACGAAATCACCAAGTCCACGCGCTATATCAAGTGCAAGGTTGCCTTTGACCAGATCGTCGACGGCAAGATGAAGGAGTGCCGCCGCGACTACACGGGCTTTGAGGCACAAATGATCCAGCATATGATTGATCACTGTCTTGGAAAATTGGTCTAAGGGGACCAAAGCGCCGCACCTTGCCGCTCAATCTTCGCTCGCGTACCTTAAGTACGCTTCGCTCCTCTTTCGTGGCAATCTGCGGTATTTTGACTCCTTAGACGACCTGCGGGGTTGACTTGGTTGAGTTTATCTTGCTTGTGTGGTCCGGGCGTGACGTTATTGTCATGTCCGGGCTTTTGTGTTTAGCGCCTATTTGTTTGGTAACAATGAGCTTAACAAGGACGTATGGCTAGGAGGCGCCATGTGCACGAGCATTCGATTTACCGATAATTCCGGCAACATGTATCTGGGTCGCAACCTCGACTGGAGCTTTAGCTACGGCCAACAGGTTCGCGTGATGCCCCGCGGGTTCCATATCCCGTATTCGTTTATCGACGATGCGTCGGCGGCACACGCGGTAATCGGCATGTGCATCGATTACAAGAACTATCCTATGTTTTTCGACTGTGGTAACGATGCGGGTCTGGCTGTGGCAGGGCTCAACTTTCCCGGTTATGCCGAGTATGCCGAGGACCCGGTTGATGGAAAGACCAATATCGCGGCCTATGAGTTTCCCCTGTGGGTGGCAGCGACGTTCTCGACGGTCGACGAGGTAGAGGCTGCGCTGCGCGACACGGTGATTGTTGCCAAATCTGCCGGAGAGGGGCTGGGTGTGTCGCTGCTCCATTGGATTATCGGCGACAGCCGGCGCAGCATCGTGGTCGAGATGATGGCTGACGGTCTGCATGTATACGACGATCCGGTCGACACCCTTGCCAATCAGCCGACCTTCCCGTGGCACATGGAAAACCTGCGCACCTATATCACCGCCACAAGCGATTTTCCTCAGACGGCGACATGGCGTGGCGCCGAGCTCAAGCCCTATGGCGCGGGTGCCGGCATGCGCGGTATTCCGGGTGACTGCTATTCGCCGAGCCGTTTTGTAAAGGCGGCATACCTCAATGCCAATTACCCGCAAAAAGACAGCGAGGCCGAGAACGTCATTCGCATGTTCCGCTCGCTCGAGGGGGTGGCGATGATCGAGGGTGCGTCCAAGATGGGTGACGGCAAGTTCGAGAAGACTATCTACACCGGATGCTTTAGCGCGCGCACGGGCAATTACTATTACTCAACGTATGAGGATCCGTCGATTCGCTACGTGAGCCTGATGGATGCCGAGGGCGCGAGCCCCGATAGGCTCGTGGTTCCCGAGCCGCGTCGTTCGTAGCCGGCGGTTTTACTGCAATGCAAAGCGGCCCTGCGCCTCCCGTGAGGCGCAGGGCCGCTGTCGTCGACGCGCGACGTCGTTAGAAGTTGGCGTCGTTGAGTTGTTCGCTCTCGAGGCCGTCGAGCTGTTGCTGTTCGGGCGTATCGGCGACGCTCCCGAGCAGCTCGGTGGGGTCGAAGTTCATGTCCCTACCGGCTTCGTTGCTGTTGCCAAGGTCGTTCGAGAAGATATCGACATCCATTTCCTCGGCTTCCTCGATCTGAACTTTGAGCTGGAGTTATTGGCGAGCAGCGCCGCGCCGCTGATCATGGCAGGTAGAATCAGCCACGGCGCCACTTTGCGCACCAGGCTAAACAGGGCGAAGATGCCGCTCTCGTTGTGGTTGTCGGCCTTCATGGCGATTACCACGTACTTGACCGTGCTGGTCTTGGAGGTTTGCCTCCAGTTTGGCGTGCGCCACGTGGACTCCCTTGGACATCCGGTTATCTGTCTTGGACAGATAACTTTTATGCCGTCTTTATACATACAAGAGCTGTTTGGCACATCGGGTAATTTTAGACAATAATCCCCAGCTGAGGATTATTTATGTACGCAGGTAGCATTTCAAAACAGGGGCGCATCCGCTGTATGGCTTTGCTGCAATGTAATAACCGCGGACGCGCTCCTGCTTTGAAACTGAAGAGGGAACTTTTAGACGCGTGCTGCCTGAGCGATACCGGTCTTGGCGCCTGAGCGTTTACCGGCGAGTTCGCAAAAGATCGCGCCGCCGATGATAAGCACGGCGCCCATCAGGCGGACCGGTGTTATGACTTCGCCCAAAAGGGCGGACGAGAACACGACGGCCGAAAGCGGCTCGAGGTAGCCGACGACAGCGACGGTCTGCACGGGCAGTTTGGCGACGGCGCTAAAGTAGAGCAGACAACCGATGCCGGTGTTGACGACGCCGAGCATAGCGACGGCGCGCCAATCGATGGTTGCGGCGATGCTGGCGGACAGGAATGAGGGGGTGCCTTGGGTGACGAGTGTAAGGACCAGCGCGGTCACAAAGGCGGCGCTCACCTGGAGCGCGGAGTTCTCGAGGCCTTCGATGTGCGGCGCGCCCTTGCTGGCGATGACCATCAATGCATAACAGAAGGCCGAGGCGATTCCGCAGACGATGCCCGCAATGGGCATATTGCCGCCTAGACCTTGCGCTGCAATGAGGAAAGCGCCGCAGGCGACTGCGATAAACCCGGCGATTTTGCCACCGGTTAGTTTTTCGCCAAAGATAAACGGCGAGAGGGCCATGACGATGATGGGGCCGCAGTAGTACAGCAGCAAAGAAACGCCGACGCCGATCGTCTGATAAGCGCGGAACAGAAAAATCCAGCTGGCGCCCAGCGCGGCTCCCGAGAGGAGGAGGGCTGCGGCTTCGCGGGGGCGAGAAGGCGCATGCAGCTTATGGCGTTGGGTAATGGCGAGGATGGTGACAAGCGAAAGGGCTCCCAGAAAAGTGCGCAGCAGCACGATATCGGAGCTCGGGAGTGCGATGGCCGCAGCGATGATGCCGTTGGAGCCAAACAACAACAATGCTGCTAAATACGTAATCAATCCGTTGTCCATGCGCTGCCGTCCCCTCTATATCCGTGCATGCTCACTATGGGTGAACTGGCTTTAGAAGAAAAGCGAATATAATGTATGGAAAACATGACAAAAACTCATGCGAAGGTGGAGGCATGTCGTGGAAACGAATATTCAAAAGATGCAGGTGCTGCTGGAGACCGTGCGCGCTGGAAGCTTTACGCGTGCTGCCGAGCGCCTGAGCTACTCGCAATCGGGCGTGAGCCGCATGGTGGCCGATCTTGAGGCCGATTGGGGCTTTAAGGTACTCGACCGCAGTCGTGAAGGTGTTGCTCTTTCTGCCGACGGGCGGCAGGTCATGCCGGCTGTCGAGGCGCTCTGCGAGGAATTCGTTCGCTTGCAGCGACGGGTGGATGAGATGCGCGGGCTCATGCGCGGCAAAGTCTGCATCGGTACGTTTTCGAGCGTGGCGACCCACGTGCTGCCGCCGGTGATTGCGCGTTTTCGTGCTGATCATCCAGACGTCGATTACGAGTTGCTGATGGGCGACTATTCAGAGATTGAACAATGGGTGGCAGAGGGTCGCTGCGATCTGGGCTTTATCCCTCGTGAGCCCCGAGAAAACGGCATGACATCGCTGCCTTTGGTGCGCGACGAGTTAATGGCGGTAGTGCCGTCAGGCTCGTTGTTTGCCACGGCGGAGGTCGTCTCTCTTGCCGACTTGGCCAACGAGCAGTTTATTCTGCTAGAACGCGGCACCGATGACGAGATTACGCCGCTGTTTCGTCGGGCGGGACTGGCAGTGCACTCAAAACTGTCGACCTGGGATGACTATGCGATTATGGCTATGGTCGAGGACGGCCTGGGTGTGAGCATTCTTCCCGCGCTCATCATGCGCCGCTGTCAGTTCGATGTTGCCGTGCGTCCGCTCGAAGGGCATCCCCATCGGCAGATCAACGCCATATATCGAACGGCCGATGTTTCGCTTGCCGCCGCCCGTTTTCTCGAATACCTCTAAATGGGCGCACGTCGTTACCGCCTTGGGATAAATCTTGAGGTTTGGGTCATGTTATTTTTGAAATTGAACTTTTAGAAATAGCACGGCGCTATACTGCTTGCTAAATTGAACCTTGGTTCAATTCGTGTTCTATAAATTGAACTTTGCCAGCAAGGAGGTTCCTGTGACCCAAGAGACGTTTAGCGATCGCCTGCGACAGGCTATGTCCGATCGCGACGTTCGCCAGTCGGACGTAATCCGCGCATCGGAGATGCTCGGCAAAAAACTCGGCAAGAGTCAGATGAGCCAATATGTGAGCGGCAAGACGATTCCGCGGCGCGATGTGGCAGAGCTGCTCGCCCGCATTTTGGAGGTCGATGTTACCTGGCTGCTCGCCGGTGACGCCGATCAAGGCGAGACATCATCGACCCACAACGTTTCCAAGCCCGAACCCTATCCCTCAGCTCAAATTGCAAGGAGCACCACCATGCGTACTTTTTCTAAATCCACCAAACTCGAGAACGTTCTGTATGACGTGCGCGGCCCCGTTGTCGACGAGGCAGCCCGTATGGAGGACGAAGGCGAGTGCATCCTCAAGCTCAACATCGGTAATCCGGCGCCCTTTGGTTTCCGCACGCCCGATGAGGTCATCAAGGACATGCGCCAGCAGCTGCCCGACTGCGAAGGCTATTCCAACTCGCGCGGTCTGTTCTCTGCGCGTAAGGCGATCATGCAGTATTCGCAGATCAAGGGCCTGCCCAATGTTCAGATGGAACATATCTACACGGGCAACGGCGTGTCCGAGCTCATTCAGCTTTCGATGAACGCGCTGCTCGACAATGGCGACGAGATTCTGATTCCCAGCCCCGATTATCCGCTGTGGACGGCGTGCGCAACTCTTGCCGGTGGACATCCTGTGCACTATCTGTGTGATGAGCAGGCCGATTGGTATCCCGATCTGCAGGATATGGAGTCCAAGGTCACGAGCGCGACCAAGGCCCTCGTCATCATCAACCCCAACAACCCCACGGGCTCGGTCTATCCGCGCGAGGTGCTCGAGGGCATCGTTGAGATCGCGCGCAGGCACCAGCTCATGATTTTTGCCGACGAGATCTATGACCGCCTGTGCATGGACGGCTACGAGCACGTCTCCATTGCATCGCTCGCCCCCGACCTGCCCTGCATTACGTTTAGCGGCCTGTCCAAGTCGCATATGATCGCGGGCTATCGCATTGGCTGGATGGTGCTTTCGGGCAACCAGCGCTGCATGAGCGACTTCATCATGGGCATCAACATGCTCTCCAACATGCGCCTGTGCTCCAATGTGCCGGCCCAGTCGATCGTCCAGACGGCGCTTGGCGGCCATCAGTCGGTCAACGACTACATCCGCCCCGGCGGTCGTGTCTACGAGCAGCGCAACTTTGTGTATGAGGCGCTCAGCAAGATCGACGGCATCTCGGTGGTCAAGCCGCGCGCGGCGTTTTATATCTTCCCCAAGATGGATGTTAAAAAGTTCAACATCACCGATGACGAGCAGTTTGCCCTCGACCTGCTGCACGAGAAGAAGATCCTCATCACGCGTGGCGGCGGCTTCAACTGGGCTGAGCCCGATCACTTCCGCATCGTGTACCTGCCGCGCATGGAAGTGCTCAAAGAGTCGCTCGAAGACCTCGCCGATTTCTTTGATCACTACCGCCAGTCCTAATTGGTTCCGCCGTTCTACCGAACGGCGAACCGCTTGACGCTACGCGAGCCGCATTCACGCCAATCTGACGTTCAATTTCGAGGGCGCGACCAGAAGGTCAGCGCCCTCTCATTTCACGTCACCTTGGCGCAAATGCGGCTCGCTCGCTGTCGTGTGCTCAGCCTGCGTCGTTACCATGATCCAAAGGGGACGGAGGAAAACAGATCATGTTCCTTGACTCGCGGAACTATATAACGACGCCGTTGCAGTGGTCGATTTCGTGCTGGATGATCTCGGCGGTGTAGCCCGAGAAGTTTTTGATGCGGTGGACGAAGTTCTCGTCCAAATACTCCACCTTAATGCGACGATAGCGGGTACAGGGACGCTCGCCGATTAGCGAGAGGCATCCTTCGCTGGTCTGATAGGCATTGACCTGCTCAAGAATTTGAGGGTTGTACATCAGGAGCGTCCTGTTGCCGTCCTTTACGCAGATGATGCGTTTGCGCACGCCGATCATGTTGGCGGCGAGCCCCACGCACTCGTGCTCATGCTCGTGGAGCGTATCCAGGAGGTCCTGCCCGATCACGGCATCGTCGGGCCTTGCGTCTTCGGAAGGCAGGCGCAAAAAGAACTCGGATTTCATGATGGGCTTAATCATGGCGGGCTCCTCATGTCTTATGCTTTGTGGACTTTTAATAATAGCGCGGAAGGAAAGCTGCGCGTCCGCGTTACAATCTTTCGACGTTGGACCATGTTGTCAGATTCGTCGCGTGCGGCGTCTGGCGTAAGTCTAGGGCTCATTTTTCGCCCCGGACTGTTCCTCTGGGGCGATGCGACTGTCGTTCCAAGAGGAAGGAAATGCATGGGGAGCAAATCTCAGCAACAAGTTCAAGTAGCGCCATCGGCCACTGCGGCGTTTCTCGTCGTAATGTATATTGCAGCCTTTGTCGCCGCGTTTAACGAGAACATTATTAACGTGGCGTTGCACGACATTATGGCGGCCTTTTCGGTGAGCGCCACCACGGCGCAGTGGCTCGTTTCGGGATACATGATCGTGACGTCGATCTTTACGGCCATCATGGCCTTTCTGTCCGGCCGTTTCTCGACACGCAAACTGCTGTTTTTCGCATGTGGATGCATGGTTGCCGGCGAAGTCCTGTGCCTGGTCGCCCCGTCGTTTGGCGTTTTGCTGCCAAGTCGTATTTTGCAGGCTGCGGGATCGGGCATCTTGTTCCCGCTCATGATGAACGTGGTGCTGTCTTGCGCCCCGCGTCAGAAGCTCGGTCTGTATCTGAGCTTGGGCGGTGCCTGCATTACGCTGGGGCCGGCGTTTGGACCCGTGATCAGTGGTCTTATGTGCACGTTGTTTGGCTGGAGGGCGGTGTTCGTAGTGCCGCTGGTGGGCGGCATTGCGGTCGCTGCGGCGGGCGTTAAGTTTGTTCGGAATGTCGGAGAGCGCTCGAACACCACGCTTGATATTCTGTCGGTTGTTTTGCTCGCCGCCGGCATTACGGCATTTGTGTATTCCGTTGGCGAGTTCTCGACCAATCTGATTGCCGGTATCGTGACGCTTTTCGCCGCCGTTGTGCTACTCGGCCTGTTTGCGGCCCGTCAGCTCAAGCTCGAGCATCCGGTGCTTAACGTTCGTCCCATGGCGAGCGTTCGTTTTTGGCCTGCGTGCCTGCTTGTGGTGGTGTCGATGATGACGACGTTCTCGATGAGCGTTTTGTTGCCGCTCTATTTTGAGGGCGCATACGGCATGACCGCACTTGTTGCGGGCCTGCTCATTTTGCCGGCGATTGCCTGCAACGCCGTGACCTCGATTGTGGGCGGACGCGTGATGGACACTCGTGGCGCATGGCCGCTGCTGCCGGTCGGCTTTGCCCTGATTGCTGTGGGGCAGACTTCCATCTCGATGACGGCGGCAAACATGAACATCGGCGTCGTCGTGGCACTGACCATTGTGGTGTATGCCGGAGTCGGTTTGGTGCTGAGTCCCTCGCAGACGGCCGGCTTGGAGACGCTGCCTGCCGCTGAGCATCCTCACGGAACGGCATTGCTCAACACGTGGAACATGATTGCCGCATCGTTTGGCCCATCCCTGTTTATCGGCCTGCTCTCGAGTTCTGCAGCGACTGCCGGCGCGGCTGGCGCTGCGACAGATGTTGCCCAGGCGATTGGGTTTGCAGCTGCCGTGCGTGTGGCGGCTGTAATTGCCGTGGTCGGGTTCGCGGCGTCGCTGGTGTACGCTCATCGCGAGTTGCACATGTCGCATTAATGTGTGCACATAGATTCTGCAGCTAGATTGGATGGCGACACCATAAACTAATGGACGTTTTGCCGAGAGGCATGAATGTTTAAAGCGCAAAGAGTGCGCGACGGGCCCCGCGAATGGGGCGATGATGCCCGAGAGGGCCAAGAAGGAGTCTCATGTCCGAGAACGAAAAGATCATGAACGAGACCGAGAACGAGACCATGGCTGCCGAGGTCGAGGCAGTCGAGACCGTGGAGACCGAAGCTACCGAGGTTGAGGCTGCTGACGAGGTTTCCGCCGAGGAGGAGGCCGAGGTTGTCGAGGCCGCCGTTGATTACGATGACGAAGAGCTGATGGACAAGATGCAGAAGGCCGCCCGCCTGCTGCGTAGCCGTCGCTTTGCTATTTCCAAGGAGGAAGAGGCTAAGGCCGAGCGTATGGCGAACATCGAGCGCGCCATCAAGCTCCTTGACCTCAAGCCCAAGATGGAGCAGAAGGAAATGTCCGATCTGCTGGGCATGCGCCTTCGTGAGCTCGATGGCCTGATGGCCGAGGCCGAGGCTGCCGATCTGGTCGGCCGCATCGACGACGCCGAGGGCGATATGCGCAAGATCGTCGTCTTCGCTGCCGAGGATGCCGCTGAGGGCCTGGTCGAGCTTGCCAACAAGAAGGAGAAGCTCCTGCCCGAGCTTTCTTACGAGGAGGCCACCGAGCTGATGGCCGCGCTCGATAAGGTTATCGCTCCGCTCGTCGCCATGGGTCTGGACGAGGATCGCGGTCCTCGCGGCGGCCGTGACGACCGTGGTGGCCGTGGCGGCGACCGTGGCGGTCGCGGCGGCTTTGGCGACCGCGGTAGCCGTGGCGGCGACCGTGGTGGTCGCGGTGGCCGTGGCGGCTTTGGTGACCGTGGCGGCGATCGTGGCGGTCGCGGCGGCTTTGGCGGCAACCGTGGTGGCTATGGCGACCGCGGTGGCAACCGTGGCGGCTTCGGCGGCAACCGTGGCGGCGACCGCGGCGGTCGAGGCGGCGACCGTGGCGGCCGCAACGGTGGCGGCTTCCGCGGCAACCGCTTTTAGTTACGGCGTTTTACCAAACGCCGTAACGGGCCGACGCTGCAAGCCCGCCAGAGCGGCAATCTGCCTTTCAACTTCGGCGGCATGACCAAAAGGTCAATGCCGCCTCGTTTCAAGGCGCCCTGCTCGCGTGTACGGGTTTTCGCTGTCGTTGCCAAAACATCGGCGTTGCCTTGATCCAAACCTGCCAAAAAGGGACAGGTTTATTTTGGTCGGTATTATCTGGGCAAACGTGGCCGTCTATCGCAATGTAGTCGTTGAGAACGTCCCCAACGACTACATAGCATGAGAGTGGATAATCTCCCGGTTTGAGCCTGCATCCAAGCTCAAAGTGGGAGATTATCCACTCTCATTTGCTATGCGTCCGAAAATCCACGTTCGTTTGTTTTCTGCCTACATTTGTAGGAACAGTTCGTGGAGACGGGTGTCGTCGTCGAGCTCGGGGTGGAAGGTAACGCCGAGCTGATTGTCTTGACGGGCGGCGACGATTCGTCCATCGACTTTCGCTAAGGCCTTGGCATTGCCGTGCACCTCGACGATGCGGGGTGCACGGATAAACGTTAACGGCACTTCACCGTCGATACCGCCTACCTGCCCCTTGGTGCGAAAACTGCCGAGCTGCCTGCCATAGGCATTGCGCTCAACGAGTATATTCATGGTTGCCAAGCGCGGTGTTCCCTTGTCATCGTGGGCGGAAAGGTCGCGCGCCAACAGAATCAGACCGGCACAAGTTCCCAGTACAGGCATGCCTTCAACAATGCGGGTACGAAGATCCTCGAGCATATCGAGTTCGGCAAGTAGCTTGCCCTGAACGGTGGACTCGCCGCCGGGAAGTACCAGACGGTCAAAGTTCTGCTGCAAATCGGCCGCCTGCCTCAGCTCAATACAGTGTGCGCCCAGCTCGGATAGTCTTGCTTCGTGCTCGGCAAAAGCGCCTTGGACCGCCAGCACGGCGACCGTTTGGTCTGCATAATCGCTCATGGGCGATCCTTTCTGCCGGACTAGCGCCCGCGCTCTTCCATGATAATCTCGATCTCGTCGGCGTTGATGCCCACCATGGCCTCGCCCAGGTCCTCCGAAAGCTCGGCGATGAGTTTGGCATCGGTGAAGTTTGCCACGGCCTTGACGATGGCGGCGGCGCGCTTGGCCGGGTTGCCGCTCTTAAAGATGCCCGATCCCACAAAGACGCCCTCGGCGCCCAGCTGCATCATCAGCGCGGCGTCGGCGGGGGTCGCTACGCCGCCGGCGGCAAAGTTCACGACGGGAAGCTTGCCCGTGGCGTGGACCTCGCGCACCAGCTCGACCGGAACCTGCAGTTGCTTGGCTGCCTCAAAGAGCTCGTCATCGCGCAGGGCAACAACGTCGCGGATCTGTTTTTGGATCTTGCGCATGTGACGCACGGCCTGGACGACATCGCCCGTACCCGGCTCACCCTTGGTGCGAATCATCGTGGCGCCCTCGGCAACACGGCGCAGCGCCTCGCCCAGATCGCGGGCGCCGCAGACAAACGGCACGTCAAACTGGGTCTTGTCGATGTGATAGACGTCGTCGGCAGGGGAGAGAACCTCGGACTCGTCAATGTAATCGATCTTGATGGCCTGCAGGACCTGCGCCTCGACAATGTGGCCGATGCGGCACTTGGCCATAACGGGGATGGAGACGGCCTCTTGGATGCCCTTGATCATCTTGGGGTCGCTCATGCGTGAGACGCCGCCTGCGGCACGGATGTCGGCCGGGATGCGCTCGAGTGCCATGACGGCGCAGGCGCCCGCCTCTTCGGCGATGCGTGCCTGCTCGGGCGTGGTGACGTCCATGATGACGCCGCCCTTGAGCATCTGCGCGAGCTCGCGATTGAGTTTGACGCGATCGGCCTTGCTGGTCTGTTCTGCCATGGTTGCTCCCTTGGTTGGCATGTGCATTGCTTGACGGAACATCCTATCGGGGAGCTGGGTATGGCGAAATACTCAGTTTTAGAGACAATAATAAGGCCAGACTAATACCAGATTGAATAACTCAATAAGGTCAGGTGATAAACTCATGCTTGACTACAATTTGGAAAAACGCGGCGAAGCATCGCTCTATGAGTATATTTACCAGCAAATTCGAGATGATATCGTTGCTGGACGCATTGCGGCGGGGGAGCATCTTCCGTCTAAGCGCGCCTTTGCCAATCATCTGGGAATCAGTGTCATTACCATCGAGAATGCATATAGCCAGTTACTTGCCGAGGGCTATATTTGCTCAATGCCGCGTCGTGGCTACTACGCTTGCGAGCTTCCGGATGCACCGGTTTTGGCTTCGGCTGCAGAGGGCATCGACCGGGATGCCGTCTCTGCGGGTTCTGGCGCGCATGATGTCAACGGACAGGTCGAGCGATTCGATGCACTTTCTCCTTCTGCTTTGGAGGCGGCGCGGCTTTGGCAAAGCGCGCTGCGGGCGACGCTGGCATCCGAAGACGAGCGCGAAATCTTTTCGACCGCGCCGGCACAGGGCACCACTCGGCTACGACGCGCAATTGCCCACCATCTGCGCGGGATAAGGGGCATGAATGTCGACCCCAACAACGTTGTTATCGGCGCAGGCGCCCAGCTGCTCGATACCATGTTGGTTCAGTTGCTTGGAGCCGACAAGGTGTATGCCGTTGAGGACCCGGGCTATTTGCGCCTGACGCGCATCTATCAGGCTATGGGTTGCAAAGTTCGACATATCCCGTTGGATGATGAGGGCGTAGACTTGAGCGCTCTGCTGAAAACGGGGACCGATGTCCTTCACCTGATGCCGTCCCATCAGTATCCGACCGGCCTTGTGACGAGCATTGCGCGTCGCTATGCGCTGCTGAGTTGGGCCGCCGAGCGACCAGGTCGATATCTCATCGAAGATGACTTTGATTGCGAGTTTCATCTGGCCGGCAAGCCGATTCCCGCGCTTGCTTCGATCGATGCCGCTCAATCGGTCATCTACACCAACACGTTTTCGAAGAGCCTTTCATCGGCGTTGCGTCTAGCGTACATGGTGTTGCCCGATGAGCTGATGAAGCGGTTTAGGTGCAACCTTGGTTTCTACGCCTCGTCGGTGAGCTCTGTCGACCAGGTCGCTTTGGCTCGTTTGCTGGAATCGGGTGATTACGAGCGACATGTGAACCGCGTGCGCGTTCGTGCTCGTGAGGCGCGTGATGGCCTGGTGGCGCTTGTACGGAATGCGTTTCCAGCAGGAGAGGTTTCGATCGAGCATGCAGACGCAGGTCTTTACTGCACCGTGGTTGCGGAGCGGGGAACGGGCGGAAGCTCTTTTGCGCAGGCCCTCACGCGCTCGAGCATCCCTTTTATCGATATCAGTAACTGTTATTGGTGTGCCGATGGCGCATCTGTCCCTGAAAACTCAACTCAAATTCTTGTCCAGTATGACGACCTGAGTCCGGAGGTGCTTAATACCCTGGAATCGCAGATAATGGGGCACTCTGTAACCTAAGTGAGTAGACTTTTGGCACTTTGGCGACCAGACAGTTTTGTAACAAGCTATCTACCTGTGGTTTTGAGAAGTGGGATCATCGGTCTGCTCGGGATGTCCCAAAAAGTCTACTCACTTGCCGCGCAAAGCTTCCGCATGAGAAAAAATGGGGTTTTCAACAGGGCTTCGTCCAGTTCTCGGTAAGCTTTTGGCCAGTTGGGGAGGGCTGTTGAAAACCTTGCAGTTCGTTCGGAGCCATTTTTGGTGCGTTCGCGCCAATGAGAGACCGACTGGGTTGAAATTCGTGCTTTCCTGTGCCTATGAAGGATCTACTTTGTGACATATCGGCTTTTAGGTACTGGCGTTTGCCCCCTCAAGTCCGCGCTTTGTGTCCTCCGCTTCCGCGGCCGGATGAAGACCGGCAGCGATATGACCTCGTCCGCAACCCGACGGCTGCGGTCGCGCTCGGTTTTCCGTTGTATACATTGGTTCGGACGAGAAACAAACGGACTTGCCCTGCCAACATTAGGCAGCGGCTGTTTCTTGGTGAACTCCCCAGGGAATCCGTGCTGGAAACGGAGCATGGATTTTTGGTCACGTCTCCTCTACTGACGGCATTTATCATGTCTCGACATCTGACGGATCTCCAACTTCTTCTGGTATTGGCGGAGATGTGCGGCTTGTTTGCGGTATGCGCCCTGCCGGCGGCACTTGAGGTGGTGCTTTCGCGTGCAATTGATTCGGGTGCGATTTCGACAACGTTGGGTTGGGTGCGCTGCCCGTCCGAGGGCGGCGCCGCCTCAAATTTATGGCGTCGCGCCGCTTTGGTTTCGGATGGGGACCTTGACCGTTTTTGTTCAGATGTTTGCGGGATGCGTTACGGCAATCGATTTATGGCGGTGTCGCAACTCGTTCCATTGGGTGCCGCTTCGCCTTTTGAGGTCGAGGCGTATTTGTTGCTTGGACTGCCGCGAGCCCTGGGAGGTGAAGGTTTTTGCGGCATAGAGCTCAATGTCAAAGTGATGTTAAGCACAAGTGCTCGAGCGATTGTAGGAAAGACCCGCGTATATATCGATCTACTTCTTTCCTCGCCGGACGGGAGGCGACAGGTGGCCATTGAATGCCAGGGAAAGGCCTCGCACGGGCGCGCGGGGGATGGCTTGCGTGACGCTGATCGCATGACGGCGCTTCAAGCCATGGGCTACGACGTGCTTCTCCTGACACACGGACAGATATCCGATGAGGATAGATTCCGTGCGATCGTTAAGGCCGTATGCAGGATGCTCGATGTTGAATATCGCGAAAAAAGCTCGGATGAGCAAAGGGTTGAGGCGTTACTCCGGTCTGAACTATTCGTTGACTGGACAAAATTGGGAGTAATCGACGGAAAGATGTCCATTGGACACAAAACAGCTCGATCGTGGACGGCGCGGATCTAAGTGAGTAGACTTTTGGCGTGATGGCGACCAGGCCGTTTTGCAACAAGTCATTTACCTGCTGCTTTATAGAGCAATATGGATGGTCTGCTCGGCAAGTTCCAAAAAGTCTACTCACTTAGTTTTTGACGAGAAGTCGATGCCGAAGGTGGCCCTATTTCAGGGCGTTAACGAGTTCATGAGACACGAAAAAAGCCCGAACCATGCGGTTCGGGCCCTTTAAAGTTAGAGATTATCTCTCAGGCGGTTGGCTTAGCCAAAGTAGCGCTTGAGCAGGCCGGCGAAAGCCTTGCCGTGGCGGGCCTCGTCGCGAGCCATCTCGTGCACGGTGTCGTGGATGGCATCGAGGCCAGCGGCCTTGGCGCGCTTGGCAAGATCGGTCTTGCCGGCGGTGGCGCCGTTCTCGGCCTCAACGCGCATCTCGAGGTTCTTCTTGGTGGAGTCGGTCACGACCTCGCCCAGGAGCTCGGCGAACTTGGCGGCGTGCTCGGCCTCCTCGTGGGCAGCCTTCTCCCAGTATAGGCCGATCTCGGGATAGCCCTCGCGATGGGCGACGCGAGCCATGGCCAGGTACATACCGACCTCAGAGCACTCGCCCTCAAAGTTGGCGCGCAGGTCGGCAACGATGTCCTCGGAGACGCCCTCCATCTTGGCGACGCCCACGACGTGCTCGGCAGCCCACTCGAGCTTGCCCTCCTCCTGCTTCAGGAAACGAGAACCGGGAACGCCGCACTGGGGGCACTTAAAATCCTCGGGCAGCTGGTCGCCGTCGAACTCTTCCACATAACCGCAAACGGGGCAAACAAATTTCATGATTCGATCCTTTCGATGGATGGCGATGGGGCGCTTGTCCGATCCCGTAAGGGCCCTCTCCGGACGTGCGTCTTGACGAGTTCTATTATCCATAAATGCAACAAAATGTGAAGCCTATTAGGAATGATTTTTGATAAAATAATTTTGAGAGATGAAGATGTTGATTGATTAACGATTGGCAGGCCGCCTGCGACCTCTGATGAGTACAATCGGTCGAACAAATGTTGACCAATCAACAAATGAGGGAGTTTCCTTTATGATCTAGCCCGCTGCGCCTGGTGCCGAACGTATCAAACGGTTTTTCGCATCGCATCGCCGGTGCTGCCCTATACCGAGCCACGCATTCTGGAGCATGCTGAGAGAGCGCCTGCCAGGCCATTATCGGCTTTGGCGGTGGCTCGGCCATGGACTGTGCCAAGGGCGTGGGAGCACGCATCGCGCAGCCAAACAAGCCCATCAACAAGATGCGCGGCCTGCTGCGCGTCCACCGTCTCCTGCCGCTGCTTATTGCGGTTCCCACTACCGCCGGTACGGGAAGCGAAGTTACGCTCGCGGCGGTTATCACCGATGACGAGACGCACTACAAGTACCCCATTAACGACTTTGTGCATATCCCGCGCTTTGCGGTGCACGACCCCGAGTTCACGCGCGGTCTGCCCGCCTCCATTACGGGGCAGACGGGCATGGTCGCCCTGACGCATGCCGTCGAGGCCTTTATCGATTGGGCCGATCGAATGAACGCCGCCTTGGACATTCCCAAATATGTGACGGGCATTCGCCGCTCTGAGATTCCCGAGATGGCGGCACATGCCGATGCCGAGGCCAATCCGCTGTACCCCGTTCCACTTTTGATGGACCGTTTGGAGCTGATGCGCATGTACGAGGTCGTCGCGGGTGGTATGTTTGAGGGCGAGAACTAGGAGGGTCCATGAACACCGAGGAAATTGCGCGCATCGTCGGAGACCAGCGCGTCTACTTTAAGACGCATGCCACGTTTGATGTCGATGCTCGACGTCGTGCGCTCGTGAGTTTACGCGATGCGGTGCGGGCCCACGAGGCCGATATTGCCCATGCGCTCAAGACCGATTTGGGAAAGTCGCATGACGAGGCGTATATGTGCGAGATCGGCACGTCGCTTTCCGAGATTCGTCATCAGATCGCGCATGTGGCTCGATGGAGTCGTCCGCGCCTGCGTCCGTGCGACCTTGCCAACGCCGTGAGTGTGTGCAAAACGCAAGCCGTGCCCTATGGCGTCACGCTCATCATGGCCCCGTGGAACTACCCGTTTTTGCTAACGCTCGAGCCGCTCGCCGGCGCCCTTGCCGCGGGCAATACCGTGGTCATCAAGCCGAGCGCCTATGCTCCGGCATCGAGTGCGGTGCTCAAGCAGATCTGCGAAGAGGCATTTGATCCGTGCCTGGTGACAGTTGTCGAGGGCGGGCGCGCCGAGAACGAAGCGCTGCTCGATGAGTGCTGGGACAAGATCTTCTTTACCGGTAGCGTTCCGGTCGGCAAGCTCGTCATGGAGCGCGCAAGTAAAAACCTTACGCCCGTGACGCTTGAGCTGGGTGGAAAGAGTCCCTGCATCGTGGATGCGACGGCAAACTTGAAGGTTGCGGCACGGCGTATCGCCTTTGGTAAATGGCTCAACGTGGGGCAGACCTGTGTGGCGCCCGACTACCTGCTGGTCGATACGCGCGTGCACGACGAGTTGCTGGGCCTCATCAAGGAAGAGGCGCGCCGTATGTTTGGCGAGCATCCGCTCGACAACGAGGATTACGGGCATATCGTCAATGCCAAGCATTTTGCGCGCGTGCATGGGCTAATCGATTCCGATAAGGTCGTGCTTGGAGGTGCTGCGCGCGAGGCTTCGCTCAAGATTGAGCCGACAATTTTGGACGGCGTGGCCCCCGATGACGCCGTGATGCAGGAGGAGATTTTCGGTCCCATCTTGCCGGTGCTGACGTTTGAGAGCCTAGACGAGGCCGAGACGTTTATTACGGATCGTCCGACGCCGCTGGCCCTGTATATCTTTAGCCAGGACCGTGAGGTTCAGCAGCGCTTTGTGCGTTACGTGCCCTTTGGTGGCGGTTGCGTCAACGACACGATCATGCACCTGGCTACGAGCCATATGGGCTTTGGCGGCATGGGAGCGAGCGGTATGGGGCAGTACCATGGACGCGAGAGCTTCGATACGTTTAGCCACAAGAAGAGCATCGTGAACAAGGCAACGTGGCTGGACGTGCCATTTCGCTATGCACCTTACGCAAACTGGAAGCACAAATTCGTGCGCATGTTTGTGCATTAAAATCAGATGGCGTAGGGACAAACGGTCGAAAAGACGCAGACAGGATGAATTTGTGTCCGTACGGACCCGTAGACTTCTCGGTAAGGTTAAGCGCCGGTTTATCCGGCCGTTAGGGGAGTTGCTATGTACGAGCCTTCACGGGTTCTTCTGTCGTTTCACATTGCAGGATTTCAGTATGCCGACGGCGCTTTGGTCCTGGGCGATCTTAAAGCGGGCGATAAGCTGACGCTGTGCGCCGAGCGCGATAATCCCCATGATCCCGAGGCGGTTGCGATCTACTACGGCAACACCAAGCTTGGCTATGTTCCGGGAAACGAGGTCGGTCCGCTGTCCTTGATGATGTATTACGGCCATGAGGACGTATTTGAGGCCCGCGTGCAGCAGGTTGCCCCCGAGCGTAGCCCGTGGCACCAGGTGCGCGTTGGGCTCTATGTGGTGGATGCCCGCTAATCGGTAAGGGAGGCTGCCATGTTTGATAACGACGACCTGTTCGATCTGACGGACGATCCGTTTGAGTGGGATATGCTACTCGATGACGATGAGCTGGAGCAGGACCGTAAGATGCGACAGGACAAGAAAACTCAGGGTGATGCGTCGAAAAAGAAAGACAAGCGCCGTCGCGGACTGTTTGGCGGGCTCTTTGGGTAACTGCCGCATCGCTGCGTCTGTATACTTAGCACGAGTTGGACGCGTTGCGAAATGAGGACTGAGACGATGATGTGGTTTACCGCCGACCTGCACCTGGGCGATACGAATATCTTGCACGACATGGACCGACCGTTTGGCTCGGTTGAGGAGATGAACCGCAAGGTCATCGATGTCATCAATGAGTGCGTGGCTGCGGACGACCGCCTCTATATTCTGGGTGACTTTACCTATCGTCTGCCCCTAGCGGATGCCGTGCGCCTACGCGAGCGTATCGAATGCCAGAACGTGACGCTCATCCGTGGTAACCATGACGGCGACTGGGAAGATCCCGACGTGCCGCAGATTTGGGAAGACGTGCGTGATTACCTGGAGATTGCCCCCGGCTATGCCAAGGGTCATCGTCTGGTTATGAGCCACTACCCCATGCTCAGCTGGAATGGCAAGGCACGTGGCGCCATCATGCTGCACGGGCATATCCACAGCAGGGGAGACCGCACCAATACGCGCAACCGCGATCGCGAACGTCCTATCTTTCGCTACGATGTCGGCCTCGATGCCAACGAGTACAAGCCCGTAAGCCGTGACCAAATCCTAGGCTTCTTTGGACTGTAATTCTCGAACCGTCACACAAACCGCCACAAAGGGGACGGGCACCTTTGTGGCGGTTCTGGCGCCGTTGCCATTATGGCGGCGGCGCTTTTTTTGTCCGCGCAGCGCGGTAGAGTGTAGGCGGTTGAAATTTGCGTCCAGCGAGGAGCTGCTATGAACGAGATCAAGTGCCCGCATTGTGGCGAAGTATTTAAGGTCGATGCATCCGGCTATGCGGATATCGTCAAGCAAGTGCGCGATGCCGAGTTTTCGCGCGACCTGGATGAGCGTGTGAAGGCGGTCCAGCGCGAGGGCGAGCAAGCGCTGGAGCTTGAGCGCTCGCGTTCGATGGCTGCCTTGCAAAAGGCAGAGTCCCAGCGCAACGCTCAGCTTACCGACCAGAAGAACGCTGCAGCTCAACAGCTGGCACAAGAGGTTGCCAAGCGCGATGCTGAGCTCGCCGAGCTGCGTGCCAAGCTCGAGGGCGCTGCCGCAGAGCGCGAGAGTGCAAGCCAGCGCGCGGCGGTAGAGGCACGAGCCAACGCTCAAAAGGAGAATGCCGAACTCCAGCGCGAGATTGACAATTTGCGTGCGCAGCTGGAGCGCAAAGATGACGAAGCCAAGCTCGTCGAGTCGGCGGCGCGCAATGCCGCTCAAAACGATTTAGCTGCACGTGATGCTCAGATTGCCGAGCTGCAGGCCAGGCTTGCCGCGGCGGACAAGGCCCAGGAGATGGCGCTTGCCGCTGCCGCGGCAGAGTCGCAGCGTGAGCTCGATGCCGCTCGCAGCGAGGCCGAGCGCGCGCTTGCTGACTATCGCGCGAAGGTACAAGAGAAGTTTTCCGCCGCAAAGGCTCAGTCTGAGCGCGAGGCCGAGGGCCTTCGTGCACAGCTTCGTGAGCAAGAACTTTCTGCAAAAATGGAGCTGTCGAAGGCGGTCGCCGCGGCGGAGCGAGAGCGCGATGAGGCGCGTGCCAAACTGACGAGCGAGCTGGCGGTGCGCGATTCTCGCGAGGAACAGGCCAAGGCGGCACACGAGCTCGAGCTTGCGCAGGCCAAGCGCGCGAGCGATGACCTGATTCGCTACAAGGATGAAGAGATCGAGCGCCTTAAGGACATGAAGGTCCGTCTGTCCACCAAGATGGTGGGCGAGTCGCTCGAGCAGCACTGCGAGACCGAGTTTAACCGTCTGCGCATGACGGCATTTCCCAACGCGTACTTCGAGAAGGATAACGATGCGTCCGAGGGTACCAAGGGCGACTTTATCTTCCGCGAGTGCGACGCGAGCGGCAACGAGGTCATTTCGATTATGTTCGAGATGAAAAACGAGAACGACGAGACCGCGACCAAGCATAAAAACGAGGACTTCTTTAAGAAACTCGATCACGATCGTCGCCAGAAAGGCTGTGAGTACGCGGTGCTCTGCACGCTGCTCGAGCCCGAGAGCGAGCTCTATAACGTAGGGATAGTCGACGTGAGCTATCGCTACGAGAAGATGTACGTGATTCGCCCGCAGTTTTTCATTCCCATGATCACGCTCCTTCGCAACGCCGCCATGGGCTCACTGCGCTATAAGCAGGAGCTAGCGGAGTACAAACAGCAGAATATCGACGTCACGAACTTCGAAGCCAAGATGGAGAAGTTCAAGAATGATTTCGGTCGCAACTACGAGATCGCGAGCCGCAAGTTCCAAACGGCAATCGATGAGATCGACAAGACGATTAGCCATCTGCAGAAAACCAAGGAGGCATTGCTGTCCTCCGAGAACAATCTGCGCCTAGCCAACAAGAAGGCCGACGATCTTACCATTCGCAAGCTCACGTGGGGCAACAAGACCATGAAGGCGGCGTTTGACGAGGCGCGCGGGGCTGCGCCAGAGACAAACGATGAGCCAGCCGAGGCGGATTCGTATGAGGTCGAGGATACCGAGTAAGGCATAGCGTATAGTGCAAAAACGGGGCCGCTGGCGATATTGCCAACGGCCCCGCTTCGTTTCGTTCCAGTATGTTCGACTAGTCCTCGAGCAGGTCTTCGATAAAGCCGACGCGGTAGTTTTTGAAGATGACTTCACCGCCGTCTTGCGTGGCGTCCAGATCGACATCGCCCATGATGCCAAAGTCGTGGTCGCCGTCCTCGTCGGCAAAGATCTGGTGCACGTGCCATACGTGCGCGGTCTTCTCGTCGGACTCATCGATGGAAAACATCGCGGCGCTGCGGGCATCTCCGTCGGTGAGGATTTCCTCGTGCTGCTCATGGTAGGCATCGAGGGCCTTTTGCCAGCGGATCTCGCTCATGCCCCAGTCGTCGTCGAGCTCGCCCAGGTCGCGAACGTGCTCACGGGCGGCAAGGGTCACGCGGCGGAAGAGCGCATTGCGCACCAGCAGCGTGCAGCCGCGGCGGTCCGCCACGACCTCGTCGATGCCCTGTGGCGGCGCGGCATCGAGGGCTGCCGGGTTGCCGGCGTTCTCCCACTCGTCCACCAGGCTCGAGTCCACCGAGCGCACCACAAAGCCCAGCCACGAGATAATGTCGCGCAGGCGCTCGTCGCGCTTCTCGATGGGTACGGTGCGGTCGAGCGAACGGTAGGCCTCTGCCAGGTAGCGAAGCAAAATGCCCTCGGAGCGGGCGATGCCGAGCTTTTGAATGTAACCCTTAAAATCGCTCGCGCTTTCCAGCATATCGCGCAGGACACTCTTGGGAGAGAGCTGGTAGTCGTTTGCCCAGGGCACTTCCTGGCAGTACTTGTCAAAAGCGGCGTCGAGCAAATCCTCGAGCGGCTTTTCGTACGTGACGTCTTGAATGCGCTCCAAGCGTTCCTCATACTCGATGCCGTCGGCCTTCATCTCGGCCATAGCGCGATCGCGTGCGGCGCGCTCCTGTGCGCGCAATACCTGCTTGGGGTCCTCGAGCGTGGCCTCGACCATCGAGATGAGGTCCATGGTATAGGTCTCACTTTCGGGGTCGAGCAGCTCCAGCGCGGCAAGCAAAAACGGCGAGAGCGGCTGGTCGAGCGCAAAGTCCTCGGGCAGGTCGACCGTCAGCGCGTAGTCGATGTCCGGCGCGGCGTCAGCCGGAGCGTCGGGTGCGGGCGGCACCTCGGTGCGCACGACGACGCCGGAGTCGATGAGCGTGGCGAAGATCTCGTCGGCGCGAACCTCAAGCTTGGCCTTTTCTTCGGGGGTCTGCAGGCTTGTCTCGATGAGGTCATGTACGCGGGCTCGGGCATTGCCGCCCTGCTCGACCACACTAATCACCATAGAGTGCGTGATGCGCAGGCGTGGCTTGAGTGTTTCGGGTGGCGTCTCGATCAGGCGCTCAAAAGTTTGCTTGTTCCATGAGACAAAGCCCTCGGGGGCCTTTTTCTTTTTAATCTTACGGAGTTTTTTGGGGTCGTCGCCCGCCTTGGCCATAAGCTTGGCATTCTCGATCTCGTGCTCGGGTGCCTCGGCGATTACCATGCCCTCGGTATCGAAGCCCGAGCGACCGGCGCGACCGGCAATTTGATGGAACTCTCGGGCGCGCAGGCGACGCATTTTGTAACCATCGAACTTGGTGAGCGCAGTGAGGACCACGGTGTGGATGGGCACGTTGATGCCGACGCCGAGCGTATCGGTACCGCAGATGACGGGCAGCAGGCCCTGCTGCGCCAAGCGCTCGACCAGCAGGCGATAGCGCGGCAACATGCCAGCATGGTGCACGCCGACGCCGCATCCAAGCAGGCGCTTGAGAATCTTGCCAAAGGCCGTGGAGAAGCTCGTTCCCTTTGCCGCTTCTTTGATGGCTTCGCGCTGCTCCTTGCTGGCGATGCCAAAATTGGCGAGCGACTGTGCCGTCGCAAGGGCGGCATCCTGGCTAAAGTGCACGATATAGAGCGGGGCCTCGCCACGGCGCATGGCGAGCTCGACCGTGCCCTCGAGGGAGGTCGTCACATAGTCGTAGCTCAGCGGAACAGGACGCGGGGCATCGACAACCAAGTCGCAAGCAGCGCCGGTGTGCTCCTCGAGCGAGGCGGCGATGGCGGTGACATCGCCGAGTGTGGCGCTCATGAGCATAAACTGCGTGTGGGGCAGGGTGAGCAGCGGTACCTGCCAGGCCCAGCCGCGGTCGGGGTCGGCAAAGTAGTGGAACTCGTCCATGGCCACGCAGCCCACGTCGGCGCCCTCGCCCTCGCGCAGCGCATCGTTGGCAAGGATTTCGGCCGTGCAGCAGATGACGGGCGCCTTGGTATTGATATGCGTATCGCCGGTGATCATGCCGACGTTATCGCGGCCGAGTACCTGTACCAGGTCGAAGAACTTTTCGCTGACCAGGGCTTTGATGGGGGCCGTGTAATAGCAGCGCTTGCCCTGAGCCATGCCCATAAAGAGCATGCCCAGCGCGACGAGCGATTTACCCGATCCGGTCGGTGTGCCTAAAATGACGTGATCGCCGGCGGCCAGGTCCATGAGGGCCTCTTCTTGGTGATCCCACAGCTCAATGCCACGGTCGCTCGTCCATTCAAAGAAGCGTTCGAAGGCCTGATCGGGCGTGAGCCATGGTTCGGGCTCGCTGCCGTCCTCGGGCTCCCACCAGGTGGGAGAGAGCGCGCCGAGCGAGCCAAACTCGGCTTCGGTTCCCGTGCCGCCCGAGAACGAGCTGGCGGCGCCGGCACCGGAGACGGTGCTGGCGGCGGTATCTGTCGTGGTCTGTGCCATGTGTTTGCTTTCTCTCGCGATTGTCCGCCAACTATTATGGCGTAGCGTCGCATCGATGCGTTCGCAGGCAAGAAAATGCAGGAAATGGGCGTTCTGCCCAGCTGTTTGGTGCAGTTGCCAGCTAAGTGAGTAGACTTTTTGCAATATCGCGAGCACATGGCTTTTGCACAAAGGCTCTACCTGCGGTTTTAGTATTGGTTATGCGGGTTGTGCTTGGCTATTGCAAAAAAGTCTACTCACTTAGATTTGAGGGTCGTTTGCTGGCGCCTATTTGCGCTTGTTTGCCGAAGCCGCGACCATCAGAGGCCCCTGGGACTCCTGCGGTAAGCGCTTCTTGCCCTTGCGGGCGCGGTTTTTAAAATTCTCGACGGCCTCTTCCATGCCGAGGGGCACGTAGGTGAGCTCATCGAGATTGTCGGGCAGGTAGCACGCAAGGCTTTGCTCCTGCGCGCGCCCCGCCGTGAGCTGTTCATCGCTGGGCAGCGCGTCGGGAGTGGCGCAAATGCCATAGACGGCGGCACCCATCTCGCGCGTGCGGCGCTCGTATTCGGTCTCGGGATGCTCGGGATGGTCGCGGCGAACGTCGTCACTTACCCAAAGTGTGTCGTAGCCGGCCGCGGCAAACTGCCCCAGGGCGTAGTCGCGCAATGGCTTGCTGTCGGTGCGCAGAGTGACGGTGGCGCCGGCTGAAAAAAGCGGGCGGTAGAGCATCAGATGGTCGACATGGACGAGTCGTTTTTTGGCGTACTTGGCCTTAGGCTGCGGCGTGGGAAAGTTGATGGTGATGGCATCGAGCTCGCCTGTGGCAAACAGCTGCGGCAACGATGCGGCGCCTCGGGGCAGGACGAGTGCGTTGGTCAGTTCCTGCTCGCAGATTTTCTGTGCGGCATAGGCGATGCAGATGGGCTCCTGGTCCATGCCGATAAAGAGCGTGTTTGGCTCGTGGGCCGCGCGCTCTACAAGGTACGTTCCCTTGCCGCAGCCAAGATCCAGGTGAAGGTGTTCGAAAGACTTGCTGCCTGCGGGCGCACAGGCCTCGCGCCAATCTCCGGCATAGATTTCAGGGTTCGTCTCAATCGCATCGGCGTAGCGCTCCAGGCGCTCTTCGAGCACAAAGTTCTTAGGCGTGCGAACGTGGACGGCTCCCATGAGGCTCCTTGGTCATAAGTATGGAACGCATAGCTGCGCGTTCCGTCAATGGGTTGAAAAAGGGTAGGCATAGCTTGCCCGAAAGATGCGGTGCGGCTCGTCGGCGGCTCGTCGGTGCCTACAGGCGCTTGAGGATTACGTAGCGGTTGAGCTCGCCACTGCGACCGTCGGCATGGAAGCGCTCAAGTTCGCGTACGGGGACCTCGCCGCTCTTGTAGAACGTGCGCACGCCGCGCACCAAGTCGGTGATCTGCTGATCGTCAAAGTGGTGGCAATAGCGGTAAGCATGGCGGTCGTTTTGCCAGCCAATGAGGTGGTCGCCGGCTTCAAACTGCGCTGAATCGTAACCCTCAAACGGCGGGGTGAGCTCGGCGCGGGCCTCGGCTCGAACGGCCTTGCGCGCCATGCGCTCGTCGTTCATAAACTCCCAAAAGCTAATGGCGATGATGCCGCCCGGGCGCGTCTGGCGCACCAGGGCGTCGAGCACGCGCACGCGGTATTCGCACGACGGCACGTGGTGCATAAAGCCAAAACAGACCGAGATGTCGGCGAGCGGGGCGTCGAAAAGCGCGTCGGGCGCCTCGGCGGGGTTGAGCTTCATGAGGGCATCGAGCACGTCGAGTTCCTGGAAGTGCAGGTTGGGAATGCGCAGGGCGTGACCGTGCGCATCGATGGCCAGGTCTTGGCACGAGTCGACGCCATAGAACTCAAACGGGCAGCTGGCGTCTGCCGAGGAGTTTGCGCCGTCGACGCCCTTGGCGGCAAGTGCGCCGCCGGCGGCAAAGTTCTCGAATCGCATATTGCCGCAGGCGAGATCGAAGACGCGGACGGGATGCTCGATTGTGGCGACGTCGAGCTGCTCGAGCGCGATATCCATGGTGCGTACCCAGCCGGGCCACGGGGCCTGACGCGTATCGGAAAAGGAGGCGGAGTGCTCGCGATAGAACGTGTTGTTGAGCTGGATGAGCGATGAGGCGAAATCGCGGTTCACGGCGCGGGACTCCCTCCGTTGGCGGTGCGGAATAAACAGTACGACCATACTACCGTTAACGCTGCAACGGGGACAACCAAGCTACGTGTCATTGCTTTGTTTGGACACATTTCCGCAGCTCATATGCACCCGCAACCGCCGGTTGTCAAAAATCTCACTAGAATAGGTGGCATGCTTTTGGCGGTGGCGGATAGATTTTTAACTGTGCAAGGCGCCTTAAGAACAAAAACGGTCCGGCGGCACGGCTGGCATCACATAGGAGGAACCATGAATGTAGAAACTGCGCAGCGGCTCGCCGACCTTCGCCGCAGCAAAGGCTTTAGCCAAGAAGGGCTGGCGCGAAAGCTGGGGCTGTCGCGCCAGGCGGTCAGTAAATGGGAGCGCGCGGAGAGCTCGCCCGATACCGAGAACCTGATCTCGCTCGCCAAACTCTATGGCGTGAGCCTGGACGAGCTGCTCAATCCGAGCGATGAGATCGAGGACGATATCGAGTTTGAGAACGAGGACCGCGCCCGCCAGCGCGAGGCCGAGGCGGCAGAGCGCGCCCGCACCCATGAGGCGGCGGCACGCGCCACCGAGGCGGCAACGCAGGCGAGTGATGCTGCGGCCAAGGCGGCACAAGCGGCAAGCTGGAGTGCGCAGGCCGCCAATGCTGCTACGGCGCAGGCGACGAGTGGCGGCGCAGTTGGCTCGACTCCGGTGAAGGGCCCGTTCCAGTCGTTCCCGTATTGGGCCGTGTGCTGGCTACTGTTCTTTTTGCTGATGTTCCCGTTTGGCGCCGGCCCCTTTGCCGCGCTGATCTTCTTTACGATTCCCATCTATCACTGGGTGGCGCGTGCGCTCGATGGCGATTGGGCGCGCGGTGATATTCAGGTTGGTCCGGCGCCGGTGACAGCTAGGGCTCAGAATGTTTCCGCTGCGGTTGATACTGACGTGGCTACCGCGACTACCGCTGAGCCGATTGCCAAAGAGGGTGATGAATGATGAAGCTTTCGCATGAATCCAAGGTACGCTTGGGCGTTGGCGTCGGAGCGTTTGTGCTCATCATTGGGCTTGTCTTTGGCATTTCGCGGCTATTGGCTCATTCCGATATGGTGCGTACGACCGGTATTCTATCTGGCCATTTGTCTGATTTTGACGATATGTTTGACGAGGACGATTCCTTGAATAGCGGTAACTATTCCGCTCGGCCTCAGCAACTTTCGAGTGTGACTTTTGATGCCGATGAGTTCCGCTACCTCGATTTCGATATCAATGCGGCTTCGGTGGACGTCAAGGTTGTTGATGGCAACAAGGCTCGCGTTATAGAGCGGGGGCGCGTTGCCGAGGGTATGGATGCCTCCAAGGCCGCGACGCAAAACATCGCATCCGTCGAGGACTCGACGCTCAAGGTTTCCCAGTTTGGAAGTGATGACGGTAAGGCAATCGATCGCTCAGTTACGGTTGAGCTGCCGCGCCGTGTTGCCGAACATCTGAAGGGAGTCAACGCGCACGTGGGCTCGGGTGATCTGCAGATTGCCGGTGTCATCTGTGATGGTTTCGACCTTTTCCTGGGTGCGGGAGATGTAGAGTTTTCGGGCAGCGTGACTGATGCGCTCAGCGCTGAGGTCGGTTCGGGCGATGTGACGTTCGAGCTTTACCAGGCCCCCGCGAAGTCGATGGACGTGAGCGTGGACTCGGGCGATGTGGAGATGACGGTTCCGAATTCTACGGGCTTTAAGGCGAGCCTTACCGTGGGCAGCGGCGACTTCGAGAGCGATTTCCTTCCGCTTGGCTACGACGGCGAGACCATTTTGAATCTTGAATTCGATAACGGTGACAAGTCTGCCTCGTATCGTTTTAAGGTCGGTTCGGGCGACATGTCGTTTGATTCGGAGTGACAGACGGTTTTCGGAGATCGGTACATATAGGCGTGCTCTTCGATGGAGGCGCCGGGGCCGTGACGGGCTCCGGCGCCTTTGCCTTTACAATGGGGGCATGGAACAGATTATCTTGAACATACTTGAGGCCCTGCGTCGCGGCGAGACCGTGGATGACAAAGCGCTCGTCAAACTGATACATGCCGAGGCACGCCGTGAGGGTGCCGACAAGCGCGATCTGGCCAAGCGCCGTCTGCTGCCGTTCTACCAGCGGGTTAAACGTGAGGATCCGGCTCGTTGGGCTGCGTGGAATGTCGATGCCGAGCTAGAGCGTCAACTGCTGCAGGTGCTACGCATGAAGCCGCGCCGCACGGCTTCGGGCGTAGCGACCATTACCGTCATCACCAAGCCGTGGCCGTGCTCGGGCGATTGCCTGTTTTGCCCCAACGACCTGCGTATGCCCAAAAGCTATTTGCATGCCGAGCCCGCGTGCGCCCGTGCGGAGCAAAATTGCTTCGATCCGTATCTGCAGGTGAGCGCTCGTCTGACCGCGCTTTCGCAGATGGGGCATGCGACCGATAAGATTGAGCTCATTGTGCTCGGTGGCACCTGGAGCGACTATCCGGAAGGCTATCAGACATGGTTTATGTCGGAGCTTTTCCGTGCGCTCAATGACGATGCCGTCGCCGGCGTGGCGGCCAACCCCATGTTGGCGCGTCC
The DNA here is from genome assembly GCF_052121455.1 of Collinsella sp. LCP19S3_D3. NCBI lineage: Bacteria > Bacillati > Actinomycetota > Coriobacteriia > Coriobacteriales > Coriobacteriaceae > Collinsella > Collinsella sp. LCP19S3_D3. Next base: position 37,272 of record NZ_JBQKEF010000013.1, read on the forward strand.
GGGCATCAGCCGTGCTGAGGCGGGGCGTCTGCTCGACGATGCACCCGCCGATGCGCTGCCGCCGGTGGTAGCGGAGCGCCGCGAGCGCTATCGGGCTGCCGGCATTGCGACAGACGAGGCCGAGCTCGCTGCCGGCGTTGCCGACGAGCAGGAGCGTGTGGATGCTGCCGTGGGCGGCTATAACCGTGCGGTGCGTCGTCTGTACGGCCCCGGTACGCCGTGGGGCGAGGTCACCGAGTGGCAGACGGCAACGATGGAGGAGCTCGAGCGTCAGCAGCACATCAACGAGACGGCGAAGCATCGCGTGGTGGGACTCGTTATCGAGACGCGCCCCGATGCCGTAACGCCGCAGGCGCTTACGCTCATCCGCCGCCTGGGCTGCACCAAGATCCAGATGGGCATCCAGAGCCTCGACCAGTACCTGCTCGATATCAACGAGCGTCGCATTTCGGTGGGGCAAATCGAGCGGGCGTTTTCGCTTGCGCGCCTGTTTGGCTTTAAGATCCACGCGCATTTTATGCTCAACTTGCTGGGTGCCACACCCGAGGGGGACAAGCGCGACTACGAGCGCTTTATGACCGAGGGGGCCTTTATGCCCGACGAGGTCAAGGTCTACCCGTGCGCACTCATCGAGGGTTCGCGTCTGGTGGGCTGCTACGAGCGCGGCGAATGGCGTCCCTATACCGAGGAGGAACTACTCGACGTGCTGGCCGACGATATCGTGGTGACGCCGCCGTTCTGCCGCATCAGCCGCATGATCCGCGATTTTAGCTCCGACGACATTATGGTGGGCAACAAGAAGCCCAACCTGCGTCAGCTCGTCGAGAACCGCCTGGCTGCTCGGGGTGACGGTGCGACGGTGCGTGAGATTCGCTATCGCGAGATCAGCACGGCGGGTGCCGACTTGGATGAGCTGACCCTTGACGAGGATGTGGCGTACGAGACGCCGGTGACGCACGAGCGCTTTTTGCAGTGGGTGACGCCGCAGGGCAAGATTGCGGGCTTTTTGCGCCTGTCGCTGCCCGACCATTCATTTGTTGCCGCGCATGCGGACGAGTTGCCGACGACGCCGGACGAGGCGATGATTCGCGAGGTGCACGTGTACGGCATGGCGGCGCGCGTGGGCGACCAGGGCCAGGCGGCGCAGCATCACGGGTTGGGGCGTTTGCTCGTAGAGCGTGCGTGCGAGATTGCCCGGGATGCGGGTTATACGCACATCAACGTGATCAGCGCGATTGGCACGCGCGAGTACTATCGCCATCTTGGATTTTATGACCATGGCCTTTATCTGCAAAAGGAGCTCTAGATGAACAAGCCGAGTGTTTCTGCCGGCGTTGTTGCCGGCGTTGCTCTGGGAGCCGCGGCGCTGGGCGCGGCTGCCGTCGCTGTTCGTGCTGCCTGTCTGCAGGTTGCGCGAACCCGCAATGGGTTGGCGCGTGTGAAACGCGTGCACGATGAGGGCGGCGATGAAGTCCGCGTATTGGTGCAAGGCGGTGTCTACCAAAGCGCGAGTTACGTCGGCGAGCGCTGGGCGGAGCCCGTCTTTGCGTATTATCGCGCGTTTGACGACGTGTTTGAGGCCGAGGATGCGATGCGTGACGTTTATGGTCACGGTATCAGCCGTATGCTTATGCTAGGTGGCGGCGGGTTTGCCTATCCCAAATTTGCGCTGATGTCGCACGAGGGCCTGCGCATGGACGTTATCGAGTATGACGGAGAGATTACGCGCCTGGCGCGCCGCTGGTTCTACCTAGACGAGCTAGAGCGCGCGGCGGGCGATCGCTTGCGGGTGATAACCGCTGAGGCTCGCTCGTATCTGGGTGTGACGAGCGTGGGCCATCGTCGCTACGACGTGGTCGTGAGCGATTGCTTTAGCGGTGCCGAGCCCGTACGCGAGCTGGCGACGGTTGAGGCGTTGCGTTTAGTGCGGGGCAGCCTGAACCCCGGGGGTATCTACGTTGCCAATATCGTGAGCACAAACGAGGGGAGCGATGTAACGTTCCTGCGCGACTGCGCTGCCACGGCACTCGAGATATTCGTCCACGCCTGGGTGGTCCCCTGTGGCGATACAGAGTTCGGCGGCGAGGAAAACTACCTGCTCATCGCCAGCGACGGGAACTATGCCTTTGCCGAAGCCGTGCCCTTTGACGCCGACTTCCTCGGCGCCGTCCTTCACGACTAGCGCGTCTTTCTGCGACCAGTCTTTCTGGGACGGGGCTTTTTAGCTGCTTTCGGATGCCGGCTCGCTCCACATCGGGAGCAGTCAATTTGGGACGGGGCTATTTTAGCTATCCCTGCCACTAATCGGCCAAACCTTTCGCTTTACCTGCAAGGGCAGCTAAAATAGCCCCGTCCCAAATTGACTGCTCATATAGTCAGCCCCGTTTTATGCGTGGTCGCGCCAGCTGCGGACACGCTGCTTCATGCCATCTATGTCGAGCACGCCTTCGGCAAAGCCCTTACGCACGAGCTCTTCGGGAACGAACTCATCGTAACGATCAAAGTAAGGCACCTCGCCGGGATAGACGAGCTCGATGGGATCGAAGTCCTTCTCGGCCTCGGCGGCGAGTACCTCAAAGAACGTCTCTTCGTCGGCCTTCATCTTAAACTGCATAAAGTACGGGCGCGACGGATCGAGTCCGCGAAGGCCCAGCTCCGCGGCACATTTAATCTTGAGCATGCGCTCGAGCGCCAAAAAGGCATAGCTGCCCAGCCAGGGGAAGAGCACCCAGGTGTCGCCGCCCAGGTTAATGAGTGGCCTAGTGCCCGCACCCGAAATCTCGGCCGTATGGCGAGCCTGCGCCAGACGGGCTCGCGCGTTGCCCATAAGGTACGGATACGCGGCATGTTCGTTGAGCGCTTTACGCATGCGCTCGAGTACATGCGTGTTGATGTCGCCGGGGCAGTCGCCAAAGTAAGCCGGCACACGGCCCTTGACCTGCGTGGCAAAGACGGTATGGCGCTTCCAGTCCACTTCCTCGACAATCCAGCAGTGCCCGGCGATGGCGATGCGTTCACCGGGCGGTGGGGGATTGACGATCGTGCCCAGTTCGGACGACTCGCTGCGGACGGTGAACTCCTCGTTTTCCTGGAACACGGCGTAGAACTTAAAATTGTTGATGATGCGCTCGCCCGCGAGGCCCACGATGAGTCCGCCGCCCTCGGTGACCTGGATATGGTCGATCTTAATGAGGTGACGCAGCAGCACGCGATAGTCATCGGCTGAGACGCGGTGGAAATAACTGAGCGTGAGCACGCGCTGGGCAAGTTCTGCCGGCGTGAGCTCTCCGGTGCTGGCAAGCGTCGACATAGTCTGGTGATAGAGCAGACTGTAGGGGAGTCGATCGAGCTCGGGCGGCTCGACCCACTTTTCCTCGCGATAGAGTTGTACGAGTGCGATGCCCTGCAGGAGCTTCCACGGAATGGTTTCGGGCATCATCGTACGCGGCTCGGGCTCTTCCTCGCGCATGACAAACCACATCTCGGGCGGAAGGTCGCGGCGTCCCGTGCGGCCCATTCGCTGCAAAAAGGAACTGACGGTAAATGGCGCATCGATCTGAAACGCACGCTCCAGACGGCCGATATCGATGCCAAGCTCAAGCGTAGAGGTGGTGACGGTCGTCTGTGCCTGCTCCTCATCGCGCATGAGCTCTTCTGCCGTCTCGCGCAACGATGCCGAAAGATTGCCGTGATGGATGAGGAAACGGTCAGGCTCGTGTCGGCTCTCGCAGTAGCTGCGCAGCATGGAACATACGGCCTCTGCCTCCTCGCGCGAGTTGGCAAAGACCAGACACTTGCGCCCGCGGGTGTGTTCGAAGATATAGCCCATACCGGGATCGGCGTTGTCGGGTGCGGTGTCGGTGGGGTTGAGGAGCGCTTGCTCGGCGGCCCGGGGGATGTCGACTTCGCCCTCGGGGGCCGAAGAAGTGCAGCGGTTCCCGGAGGTAACCTTACCCTGTGCCCGTTTGCAACGTTGACGGCGCTTGTCCTGTGTGGGCTGTCCGCTGTGGCACATGCCTTGGGTGTCGGCCGGCAGCGCCGTGGGCGCCGCTGCCTCAATGCGCTCGGAGGCAAGAACTTCGGCCTCTTGAGGACCCATGCTCTCGAATCCCCGCTGCTGTGCCTGGGGACCCGAGTTGTAGAAGTGCTCCATGGAGATGCGCCACACGCGGCGCGGTTCCTCAAAACGAGGGATAACGCAGTCACGTCCCGTTCCCTGTGAGAGAAAAGCGCCCGTGCGCTCGGGGTCGCCGATGGTGGCCGAAAGGCCAATGCGGCGAGGCTGCACGCCGGCCATGCGCGAGAGTCGCTCGATAAGGCAGAGCGTCTGCCCGCCACGGTCGCCGCGCATGAGCGAGTGGACCTCGTCGATGACCACATAGCGCAGGTCGCAAAACATGCGCGGGATCGCCATGTGCTTATGGATCAGGAGCGCCTCGAGTGACTCGGGCGTAATCTGTAAGATGCCGCTCGGCTTTTTGATGAGCTTAGCCTTGTGCGACTGCGAGACATCGCCATGCCAGTGCCAGACAGGGATATCGGCCTCTTCGCAGAGGTCGTTAAGGCGGACGAACTGATCGTTGATGAGCGCCTTGAGGGGGCCGATGTAGAGGGCGCCCACGCTCGCGGGCGGCTTCTCCCAAAACTCGGTCAGGATGGGAAAGAAGGCCGCCTCGGTTTTGCCGGAAGCCGTGGATGCCGTCAGGAGCACATTGTCTTGTGTGTTAAAGATGGCATCTGCCGCCGCAACCTGAATGGAGCGGAGACTCTCCCAATCGTGGGAGTAGATGAAGTCTTGGATAAATGGGGCGTAGCGGTCAAAGGCGTTCACGGGGCCTCCTTTCAAAAGCGAATCTCTCAGCGCGGCGGGCAGTGGCTTGCTGCATGACTGCTTCAATGTTTGCCCAGATAAAACCTGCCAAAATAAACCTGTCCCTTTTTGGCAGGTTAGATGGCGAATTCGGCGAAGTTGCGGTCGGCGCCTGCGGTGCCGGTGTCGTCTGTTGCGGCTGCTGGCGCGTCACCGCCGACGCTTTGCAGCAGCTCGGCCACGTTGGCGTCGGGGTTTTGGCATAGGATGTCGAGCAGCTCGATAAAGTCACGAATGACTTCGCGCGGCGTCAGATGCGTGTCGGCTCCCACGCGACCGAACTCAATCTTGAGGAAGTCCACCAGGTCGCTCTCGGTAAGCGTGGGCGTCCAGCCAAAGTAGCCGGCGTGAATTTGCATGAGTTTTTCGATCAGCACCAGCAACTCTTCGTAGGTGAGTGGCTGCAGACGGATGATGGGCGCGAGCATGTCCTTAAGGTCCTCGCGTGCAAAGCGGCCCTGAGCGAGTCGGCTGCGCAGGGCCTCGTAGGAGAACACACCGCGGCGGCGGTCTTCGATGGAGGTTGGCGTGCCGCCCATGATCATGCCCAGGTACTGCGCCTTGCCCTGGAGCGTGTCGTTGTACATGGTCAGGATCTTCTCGTAGTTGTATTGGCGCGTGATCGCGTTGGGAATCTTATACAGATTCACGAGTTCGTCGATGAGCACCAGCATGCCCTTGTAGCCGCTGCAGACCAAAAAGCGCGCAATGAGTTTAACGTAGTCGTACCAGTCGTCATCGCTGATGATGGTCGAGGAACCCAGTTCGGCGCGAGCCTCGCTCTTGGTGCGGTATTCGCCGCGGATCCATTTGGTTACGCGGCTCATGGCCTCTTCATCGCCCTCGGATACGGCCGTGAGGTAGCGGCGGAGCATGCGGGCGAAGTCGAAGCCGTGGACCATCTCCTCGAGCGGGGCCAGTTGGGCATTGACGACCGACTCGTCGACGTCGGCACACGAGGCGACCCAGCGATCCAGAATAAGGTTGAGCGCACCGCCCTCGGGGCGCGTCTTGGTCGATATGTTGCGGATGAGCTCACGGTAGGTGGCAAGGCCCTGCCCCTGACCGCCCTGCAGGCGGCGCTCGGGCGACAGGTCGGCATCGGCGACGACGAACCCCTCGCCCATGGCGTGCGTGCGGATGGTCTGGAGCAAAAAGCTCTTGCCTGCGCCGTAGCGACCGACCAGAAACCGGAAGCTCGCGCCACCGTCGGCGATGAGACTCAAATCGGTGAGCAGGGCGCGGATCTCGACCTCGCGCCCTACGGTGATATAGGGAAGGCCGATGCGCGGGACCACACCGCCCTTGAGTGAGTTGAGAATGACGGCAGCGACGCGCTTGGGCACGCGGGGTGCTGCGGATGCGGTATCACTCATGGTCTAGGTATCCTCTCACGTCTGCTTCGTAATCCTCGATAATTTGCGGTCCTGCCGCGCCGAACTCGATAACGGTGTCTCCCACCAGGTCAAAGAGCGTCTCGTTGATGCTGTCGACGAGCATATCCTCGCTCTGGCCCGACCTCTCCACTGCCGATGTCGCTTGCGCTGTGTTTTGCTCGAGGAGCGCGCGAAGAAAGGCATCTTCGGCGGGCGCGAGTTTGTTCGTAGCTTCGGCAGACGCGGGCGTTACGGGTGCGGGCGCAGACACGAGGAGCGGTGCCATGACGCCAAACTCTTCGGCGGAGACAGTCGGCTCGTCGGGTTCGTCTTGCTGAATGGTCATCTCGCCAGGTTCGGCAGTCATGCCGGGCGCAGACTCGCGGCCCGGCTGCTCGATAAGCGTTGCCTCGGCTTCCACGGGCGTGCCGTCCTCGCGCTCCTCATCAATCAAAAGCGCTTCACGCGTTTGCGCGGCGGCGCTCCGAATGTGCCCCAGCTGGCTCAAATCGATATCGATCTTGACGGGCTGGTGTGCGGCATCCCACGAAAGCCATGCCACGATCTCGTCATCGATGATTTTGGCCAGATATTTGGGGACCTTCTCCTCCTTCAGGGGGTGGGCGGGGGCTAGGGCCAGGCGCAGACGTTGGTCGCAGGCGCGCATCATCTCACCAAGCTTGCTGCTCTTTTGCCTGCTGCCGTGAATTCGCATGCATTCCCAAAAACCGTTTTGGCAGCGGTAGATATGGATGGGGTCAAGACGGTATTCGCAGTCCTCGTGGCGCTCGGGCGCAAAGAACACGGCCGAGGCAAACATGGTATAGGGCATGGCCGTCTCCTCCCCAAACAAGCTCGCCACGATACCGGTCTTTCGATGCGTGTCATAGTAGCGCGCCATGCGGACGTACACGGCACATGCCACGTGACGTAGGTCGCGATGGTGGCTGCGGTCGAGTCTAGAGTTATCGAGGTTATACGTGGAGAGGGCGTTGATGGCGGCCATGAGTCGCTCCTCGCCCGCCTCGTCGGGCGGGAGGGGGAGCGTAGGCTCGGAGGTCTTGCGACGCGCAGGCGGCAGATCCGACGGCGTCGGTGCAGGTGCAAGGTCTCGAGCCGCGCGCCGCAGCTCGATAAGGGCGTTATCGAACATGACGGTTTTAGAATCGCGAAGCAGTTTGGGGTCGAGCCCGTGGAAAACGGCGTAATCTTGCAACCACACGCGTGCAAACCGGTCGATGCCGGGCTCGAAGGCACGATAGGCGTTCCAAAAGGCCTTGATCTTGCTAAAGCCATCGAGTGGGTCATCTACGCCAATGCCGCAGATCAGCTCATAGAGATACAGGAAGGCAAAGGACGTAGACGTTTCCTCGACAGTTCCGCGGCGCACTTGGGCACGCCAGGTAAAGTAGCCGCGCAACTGTCGATCGCTCATGGCATTGTAGGTGGGAAAGTACGACTTAAAGGTGCCGTTGTAGGGACAATCGTCCTCGAAGTCGGCCATCAGCAGGCCTTGGCGGTAAAAGAGCTCCGCCTCCGATAGCCAACGTCCCGCGCCGCCTTTGGGATCATCTTGCCAGCGCGATATCTCGCGCATCTTGCGGTACTGGTCGGGGAGGAAGTTCTGCATCTGTCGACCGGTCTTGAGAATCGGCTCGTCAGCATAGATTTCGTTTGAGAAGTGGGCGGACTGATGGGTCCGGGCCTCGGCCATAATGCGCTCGATGAGCATCTTGACGTCCTGGTCGGCCACCGCTTCTCCTCTCCTAACGCAGCTTCGGTGACCTCATATCATAGCACAGCATCAAACAGGTGTTCGAGATATCGCTACGTAGATAGATTTAGAACAAGAGGGCGTAGATGACCGCCACGACGACGGAGGGGAGCATGTTGGCCGTGCGGAAGGTCTGAGGTCGAATAAGGTTAACCCCAACACAGAAGATGAGCATAGAGCCCACAAGCGAAAGGCTGTCGAGGGCTGCGGTGGTCATGATGGGGGAGAGTGCGCCGGCAAAAAGCGTGATCGTGCCCTGGAATACGGCAACGGGCAGGGCCGAGAAGATGCAGCCGCGGCCAAGCGAGGCCGTCATGGTGCAGACGATGATGCAGTCCAGCGCGCCCTTCAGGGCAAGCGTGGACCAGTCGCCGAGCAGACCGTCCTGAATCGATCCTACGATGGCCATGGCACCGATACACACGGTGAGCGATGCCGAGACAAAGGCGTTGGTGAACTCGTTGTCGCCTTCGCTGCCGGTTTTGCGCTTGAGCCATTCGCCGAGGTTCTCGATGGCGGCCTCCAGGTTGATGGCCTCGCCGATGAGCGAACCGAGGGCAAATGAGACGATAAGCATGGTGGTGCCGGTGGTCGCCAACGCCTCTCCATCGATAACGAGCATCTTTTGCATGGTGCCGCCCAGGCCGATAAACAGAACACACAACCCCGACGCCTTCATGAGCGTGTCTTGGATGCGAGGCGTAATGAAGCGCCCACCCATAAGGCCAAGCAGACCGCCCGCGATCAAAAGCGCGACGTTGATGATCGTTCCTAAACCCGGCATGAACCCTCCTGTAATTGATGCCAACGCGGCAATCGTAGCAGAACGGGGAGGGGGCGCTCAGTATCCGAGCCAAGCGGCGGTTAGCGGTCTAGGACAGGATGGGGCTAAAGTCGAAGCGCAGCGTCATGAGGTGCTGCGGGGATTCGATGGCTGCGGCAATGATGTCGGCATCTCGTGCGCGATCGAACCCTTCAAGTTCCATTTGATAGGGGACGTCTTCTTGGATACCGATGCGACGAGGAACCAAAAGCTTGGTTCCGTCGAATTCTTCGGTTCGCGTTCCGTCTGCTGCAACGGAATAAAGGTGTAACTTGGCGGTCGTTGTGGCATCAAGTGCCGAGATAGCTTGGATATCGTTCGATGCGCTCTTTGCTCCCACTGCTGTAAGTGCCGTAGGCGCGACGACTTCGCCCGAAGGCAAAAAGACGAGCTCGACGGTGTTGGGGAATGCGATGAGGATATTTTTGCGGCGGGGCGCATTGGCAGCGACTGGCTCAATGCTTGCAGCATCGACGGTTTCCGTGTGGTCGAGCGCGACCATCATGCAACAGTTGCCTTCGTCGACACCTGGGGGAGCGGCAAAGTCCAGGCTCTCTTTCGGTTGGGAATCGCCTAGTTCGGTGGCGCTGCCGCTTGGCTTCTCGAGAGGAACCGCAGCGTTGTCTTCTGATGATGCATCGTCAACATGTGCCGGTGCGTCTGCGACCTCGTCTTTGGGGGATTTGTCATTATCGCTCGATATAGGAGCGGCAATCTCGACGGACCCCACTCCGTGCCACGTCATTTGGAGCAGCGCCGGATCGGCGAGAATGCGCTGCACGCCCGGCTCCTGGGCATCGATATTGATGGGGGCGGGTTCTGATCCGCGCGTGAGGTTAAGCGAGCCCTTCTGCCTGGTGCTCTGAGCCTTTTGGTCGTCCGCGTCGCCAGCGTAGAACAGCAAAGGCGCATCTCCCGTTGCGATGGCTTCGGTGTCCGCCTTGGTCAGCCGCAGCGACGCCGTAAAGGAGATGATGGGCTGCGCGCCATCGGCATTCGAGGGAACGCAGCCCAGGCATACACCCCCTTCTTCTTCATGGGCCGCGCTGTCGAAGACGACCTTTGCCCCGTTCGCCGAGTCATCGACCGAGGCAATATCGATGCGCAGCTCTAAGTCGCATGGGTCGCCATCGGCGTCGACTGCAGCCGATTTCCATGTGCAGATGGCGCAACCTGTCTGGGGGCCGTTCTCCTTGTCCGGTCGATTGATATCCACGACTATCGAGTCGACCGTATTGCGGTGAAGGCATCCCGAGGTTCGAACCGTGGCATGTGCGAGCGAAAAACGTTGGCAGGCGACGATACCCGACGAATTCGACGCGGGGTTCAGAGCTTGCGGTAAGGAGCTTGCCGTGGCGGGCGTCGCCCAAGCGGCGAGAGGCGTACCGCTCGCCAGTGCGCTGCAGAGCGCGGCAACGGGCAAAAGGTTTTTGGGTGCCATGGTTCTCCTATCTATTCCGCGTACTCCGGTCGTGCTTGGCTATTGGTTGCGTTTGATGTGCAGGCCAAGGCACGTCAGTCCTGCTCCCACCGTGGCGACGCCTACCGCAATGAGTTGCCGGGTGTCGCTCGTCTGGACGAGCGGCTCGTGACGACTGCCGCGATTAAGGCCCGAAAGATCGACGGTCACTTCTGTGGCCGCCTGCGCTTGCTCTTGTTGAGCAAAGGCCATTGCGGGTGCGGACGCCAAGATGCTGACGATGGCGGCCAGTGCAATCGCCTTAGGACGTGGCGTGCGCACCGGGCTCGACCGTCCAGGTGATGCTTGCCACTTGATCTCCCGTACCGGTGGCGTGGTAGATGTCACGCGTGACGCGGGCGACGTGGCCACTCACATTGAGCCTAATTTTGTCCGTTCCGTCGGTAATGTCCTTGTACTTCATGTCGAAGCTTGCTTCTTTGGAAAGATCGAGGCCCGTAGTCTGAGTCGCCGAGCTGGCATCCTTTTCTGCCTCATCGGGGCCAACCTTAAAATCGATGGAGTTCTGGGCCGATCCCGTCTTTGCGTCTGCAACGATTGTCCAGTCGTTCTTGGCCGTGACCTTCATGTTGGTGACGTGGATGCCGTATGCCGAGAGGTTGTCGATGGTAATCGTGTTGTCGGAGGGTCCTACAAGCGTTCCGTCGGCTTTGGCGGCAAAGGGGATGACCGTTGGCGCCTTAAACGAAACATTGCTAATGTCGGCCTTCACCGTCACATCGGTGGTTCCAACGCGCACCTCTGCCATGGCCGCCGTTGGCGCGGCGCCCATCGCAAGTGCGAGCGTAAGCCCTGCGCCCACGGCGAGTGCCCTGGCTCCGGTCAGGTTCATGGGTGTGTTCATAATCGATCCTTTCTGCTCGTCACGGACTGTTTCCGTGATGGTTGGACGAATGGGGACAGGGTGCTGCCCCTGCGAGCGCGTCGGCCACTAGCCTTCTGCCTGTGCCACCCGCACTTTGACGCGCGTCGGATTGCCGTGGGTGTCGTAGGTCTTGGCATCGAGTGCCTGAATCTCGATATATGCCTCGCCTTCTTGGATATCGCCGGCGGGGCAGGTCTCAACCGTCTTGCCGGCTTCGACCACACCGGACTCATAGATGGTCTCGTCGTTTTGAATCACGCGGAAGCGCTGGGGAAACTTGTTGTCTTGGACGTTTTGCACGTTGACGCGCAACTTGCCGCCTTCCTGCAACTGTACGACCGGCGCGACCGAGATCGTCATCATGTTGTCGCGGACGATGGCGTCGAGCTCATCCTGGATTTCTTGGCGCGATTTACCTTCTGCCGTCGTGACTGAGGCGCCCGCTTCGGGCACGGGCTGCGACTGCCAGGCGTATAGCCCTATGGCGATGAGGGCGCAGACGACAGCCAGGCAGACAACGACGAGTTTCTTGCGACGCCCCAGTCCTGCAAGGCGGGGCGGCTTCTTCGCACTCATGCGGCGTCCTTGGTGGTGTAGACACGTGCGAACGTGGACGGGTCCGCTCCAAAGAGCATGTGAAGCATCAGGCGGCGCGAATAGATGAGCTCGTCGAAGTCGTGAGGGAGCTCGATGTTGTGGATACGCGCGATGTGGTGGGCGAGCGCCGAGAACGACTCGGGGTCGCAGATCACATCGGTAGTGACGTGGTAGACCTCCGTACCTGGAAATGCATCTTCGTCGAAAGGCAAGAGATAGGGGTCGTCATCGACTTCGATGGCGAAACCGTATTGGGGCCAGTAATATGCCATGGAAACCTCCCTGCTCTGGGGCCAAAACTCCTATTGGTTTGGCTGTCGATGCCGACCGTATCAGCCGCAACTTGCCCAATAACTAACCAATTGCTTGACGAGCCGATATCCCCGCAGGTAAAAGCATATGAAAAAAATCTCAACTATTTTTGACTGATAAATGCACATGTTGTGGCTGCGCGGCAACGTGTGGCAAAGGCGTCGCTTGTCTCGAAAATTCCACCGTTCGCCGAATTGCGCGAACGTTAAAAACGTCAATTATGGAGACGGTCTCGAACATGTCGGTGAAACGATGCGGTAACATTTCCCTGCAAACACTGTAGTTAGCTAAAGGGGGAGTTCGCGTGTCTGCAACCATCAAACCCTTCACCGACGAGTTCGAAGAGTATGGTCGCGATGAGTCTCGCACATCGGGCGAGGCCTCGAGCATCTCGTTTCCGACAACGGAGGACGAGGTCCGCGCCATTATGGAAAAGCTCCATGCCGAGCGTGTCCCGGTGACGGTTCAGGGCGCCCGGACCGGTCTTGCCGCCGGCGCCGTGCCTCATGGCGGTCACATTCTCAATACTTCCCGCATGAATCGCTACCTAGGCATTCGCCGCGATGAGCAGGGCCGCTTTCTTTTGCGCATGGCGCCCGGCGTCGTGCTGTCTGAGCTGCGCAAGCAACTGGGCAAGAAAGTGCTGCCGACTGCCGGCTGGGACCAGGTATCGCTTGAGGCCTACGAGGAGTTCCAGGAAGCTCCCGAGCAATTCTTTCCTACCGATCCCACCGAGGCATCTGCCTGCCTGGGCGGTATGGCGGCATGCAACGCTTCCGGCGCCCGTAGCTACGCTTACGGCCCCATGCGCCCTCACGTCACGGGCCTTCATGTCGTGCTGACCGATGGCGACCTGCTCGAGCTTCACCGTGGCGAGGTTTTTGCACAGGGTCGTCGCCTTTCGCTCGTCACGGTGCAGGGCCGCACGCTCGAGCTCGACCTTCCCGACTACACCATGCCCAAGACCAAAAATGCTTCGGGCTATTTCGTTGCTGACGATATGGATGCCATCGATCTGTTTATCGGTGCGTGTGGCACACTCGGCGTCATCACCGAGCTCGAGATTGCCCTGCAGGCGGCGCCTGCGGTCGTTTGGGGCGTGAGCTGCTTCTTTGACAGCGAAGACAAGGCCGTGTCCTTCACCGATTCTGTACGTCCCGTCCTGTCCCACGCGGCTGCCATCGAATATTTCGATGCGGGCGCCCTGGATATCCTGCGCCGTCAGCGTGAGCAGTCGACTGCGTTCGCCTCGCTGCCGGCGCTCGACAAAGACGCCAAGGTCTGTGTCTACGTGGAGCTCGACTGCGACGACGAAGCCCAGGCGACTGAGGAGCTGTATCACTTGGGGTGGGTACTGGAGCTTGCGGGCGGCAGCGACGATGCGACATGGGTCGCGCGCACCGAGGTCGATCGCGAGTGTCAGCGATTCTTCCGCCATGCGGTGCCCGAGAGCGTCAACATGCTCATCGACGAGCGTCGCCGCACGGACCACACCATTACCAAGCTGGGGTCGGATATGTCGGTGCCCAACGCACACTTGGCCGATGTCATCGCCCTTTATCGCCGCACGTTGGCCGAAAGTGGGCTTGAATCTGCCGCCTGGGGGCACATCGGTAACAACCATCTGCATGTGAACATTCTGCCGCGCAATGCGCAGGATTACCGCCGCGGCGGAGAGCTCTTTGCCCAGTGGGCTTCCGAGGTCACGGCCATGGGCGGCGCCGTCTCCGCCGAACACGGCGTCGGCAAGATCAAGGCGGGCTTCTTGGAGACGATGTACGGTCACGAGGCCATGGTCGAGTCGGCGCGGCTCAAGCTCCAGCTCGATCCTGCCGGGCAGCTGGGCCGCGGTAACCTGTTTTCGGAGAAGCTCTTGGATGAGCTCGTCCAGAAAGGGGGCGCGTGAAGATGAGCGATTTCCATATGGTGGTGTGCGTCAAGGCGGTGCCGGGCAGCACCGAGGTCAAGATGGACCCCAAGACCAATACCATCGTGCGCGATGGCAAGCAGGCGGTCATTAATCCCTTTGACGCGAGCGCTTTGGAGTGCGCGCTGGCGCTGAAGGATGACTTTATCGGCTTTGGCATGGACGTGCGCGTAACGGTGGTGTCGATGGGCATCCCCGCGACTGAATCGCTATTGCGCGACTGCATCGCCCGAGGCGCCGATGACGCACTGCTGCTAACCGATCGCGCCTTTGCAGGTGCCGATACCCTGGCAACCACCTATGCCCTCAAGTGCGGCATCGAGGCGCTCGACGAGGACTTCGACCTGCTCATCTGCGGCAAGATGGCGGTGGACGGCGATACGGCCCAGATTGGTCCCGAGCTTGCCGGTGCCTTCGAGATTCCCTGCGTGACCGACGTGAGCTGCGTGCAGAGTGCGGGCTTTACGACCTGTGGTTCACTGGCGCTTGTTCACGGCTGCGATGCCGGCGAGGAGACGGTCTATCTTGAGATGCCGTGCGCGATGACGACTGCCAAGGAGATTGGCCAACTGCGTATGCCGAGTATCGCCGGTATTCGTGCGGCCGAGGAGGCGGACGTGCGCGTGGTCAACGCTGCCGACGTGAACGCCGACCCCGCGCGCTGCGGTCTTGCCGGCTCGCCGACACAGGTCGTGCGATCGTTTGTGCCCGACCGCGACCAAACGTGCGAGGCCGTTGACGGAACGGCGTCCGAGCAGGCGGCGAAACTTGCCAAGATTATCGAGGGGATGGCATAGATGAGCGGACTGATTATCGATAGCGAAGCCTGTATCGGCTGTGGTCGCTGCGTTCGCGCCTGTGCCTCGGGCGGCATCGTAGTGGAAGGCGAGCGGCCCAACCGTTGCGCCCGCGTAACCGACGGCTGCATCCTATGCGGCGGGTGCGTCGACGCTTGCCCCGTCAATGCCATTTCGATCGAGCGCGACGAGGCCGCCGGCGCGGTTGACCTCGATGCATATCGAGACATTTGGGTATTCGCGCAGACCGACGAGCACGATACGGTGGCTCCCGTTGCCTTCGAGCTCATGGGCAAGGGCCGCGAGCTTGCGGATACACGCGGCTGTCGCCTGGTGGCGCTGGTCGGCATGGGCCCCGAGGGTTCTCTCGGTGACCTGGAGCATCTGGTTTGCGCCGGTGCAGACGAGGTCCTGATCTGTCGCGACGAGCGTCTGCGCCAGAACGATGTGGAGGTCTACGCTCGCCTCATCTGCGATTTGGTGGCAGAGCGCAAGCCCGAGGCCATTCTGTACGGAGCGACCGCCTTTGGCCGCGAACTGGCACCCGGCGTTGCCGTGCGTTTGCAGACGGGCCTTACGGCTGACTGCACCGTGCTTTCGATGGATACGGAGACGGGGCTGCTGCAACAGACGCGTCCGGCGTTTGGCGGCAACCTGATGGCCACCATCGTCTGCCCCAATCATCGTCCCCAGATGGCAACGGTGCGCCCCGGCATCTTTAAGGCGCCCGACTTTGACTACGGCCGCTCCGGCACGATCACCCAGATAGCACTTGCGGATGATGCTAAGGCTCGTGTCGAGATCTCGATTCCCGCCGAGGAGTGGGGACAGCAGGCTTCAATCGCCGATGCCGAGCGCCTGGTCGTGGTAGGTCGCGGCATTGGTTCCAAGAAAAACCTGCCGCTGATGCGAAGGCTCGCCGAGACTCTGGGAGCCGAGCTTGGCTGCACGCGACCCGTCGTGGAGGCCGGCTGGTTGGAGTATCGCCATCAGATTGGCCAGACGGGCGTATCGGTTTCGCCCAAGATGCTTGTGAGTATCGGTGTTTCGGGCGCCATCCAGCATCTTGCCGGCATCGGTGGGGCGGAATGCATTATCGCCATCAACGAGGACCCGGATGCCCCCATCTTTGGTGCTGCCCAGTACAAGGTTGTCGGTGATGCCGTCGAGGTCGTCGAGGAGCTGCTAGCCCAGCTTGAGCGCTAGGCGCGCGCCAGCCAGTCGCGCATCTCTTCCCTAAGACGGCTCCAGGCTGCCTGTGTGGCGGGGTCGGTAAAGGGCTGCGTAATACCAAAGGGCGCGTCGAGCAGGCGGTAGATATCGCCCTGCTCGCGCGCCAGCGCGCGGCTCGCCGGATAGACGAGCTCAAACATAAAGCAGATGAGTCCTACCAGGTAGTCCGCGGGCTCGTCGCGTTCATCACGTGCGACGCAGCGGTGCTCGTCAAAGGCGGCCAACGTCGGCGCCGAGAAGTGGCTGGCGAGAAATGCGTCCTCATCCACCTTGAGGATGGTGTCGACGGTGCTGTCGGCGATGGTGCGCATAATGTCGATTTTGTCGCCATCGCGCACGATATCGCAGAAGCACCGTGTACGCTCGTCGAGTTGTGCCGGCAGGCGAAAGTCACTGTGATAGGCGATGCTCGCGCGGATGAGCTCGTCTTCTGCCGGGCTGTCGATAAAGTCGCGGATACTTGTTGCCGCGGGCGCGTCTGCAGGGTTTTTGCCAAAGAGGACCTCGAGGCCCAACTTCGCATGGCTCATGCTCTCGGCATCCCTAAACGTGTCCCAGCGTCGCAGCTGCTCAAAGCGGCCCATATCGTGCAACAGCCCACAAAGCCACGCCAGGTCAATGTCCTGCGGTGCCCAGTCCTGCTTGCGTGCCACGGCATCGCATGCCTCGGCAACGTGGTACGTATGCTCGATTTTGAGCGCGATACGCGGATTGGCGGCATCGTAGGCATCGGTGTAGGTCCTGAAGGCCGCGATTGCCCCCGTTCGATCGATAGCTGTCATAATGACTTCCTAAAAAGCTGTGTCTTTCTGTGTCTTTCGATCCGGTGGCAATTGTAGGTGAACTCGGTTGCCGCCGGGCGATGATTCTGCCATGTCGTCGAATGCGGCTCGGAAAGCTTGTCGGGACGAGGAACGCCATGGTGCTCAAAATCGTTAAAACCGTCTGGCCGGTGATGCTTCCCAATGTTGCGATAGGTGCGCCGTTGTCGATATTCCCACCGCTATTGCGGGTTTTGTCTGCACATCGCTCTTTATTTGCCTGCTCTTTTCGCAGCGGCTGTCGGCGTCGTTGCGGTGGCAATCAAGACAAAGTCGATGTTGTGGTGCTGCGTCTCGGGTATCGGGCTCTATATCGTTTTGAGCCTCGTATAGGAGTGGGGTGCGTTTAGCGTCCGGGCCCCACGAATCGGATTTCTCACCGAGCCGGTCTGCTTCTTCTGGTACCATGGTCAAACTTTACTGTAGCAAAGCATGACGTGGGCTTTTGTCCTGCGTCGGCGGAAATGGGGGTTTCATGGCACAGGAAGCGATCGCCAACGAGCAAAAGAAATTCAAAGTACCGCGCATTCCGGGTGACATCATGATCTACCCGATGATCGTCGGCCTTTTGCTCAATACCTTCTGCCCGCAGGTCTTCGAGATCGGCGGCTTCTTTACCGCCGCCTGCCGCGGCGGTTCCAATACCATCGTCGCCGCGATCCTGTTGTTCGTGGGTGCCGGCATCAGCTTTAAGTCCACGCCGGGTGCCATCAAGACCGGCATCGTCGTACTGATTCCTAAGCTTGTGGTGGCAGCCGTGCTGGGCTTGAGCGTTGCGTATTTCTTTAATGACAACTTTTTGGGCCTGAGCTCGGTTTCCATCATCGGCGGCATTACGTTTTGCAACATGGCGCTCTACACGGGCATCATGGGCGAGTTTGGCGACGAGTCCGAGCAGGGCGCCGTGGGCATCCTGTTCTTCACGGCGGGCCCTGCGGTTACCATGATCATTCTTGGTGTCTCTGGTCTTGCCAACATTCCCGTTGGCACCATCATCGGTTCCATCCTGCCGCTCGTGATTGGCATGGTTTTGGGCAACCTCTTCCCGTTCATCAAGAACCTGCTGGTTCCCGGCACCAATCCTGCGATCGCCGTCATCGGATTTCAGCTCGGTGCGTCTATGAGCCTGTCGAGCTTTATCACCGGCGGCATTTCCGGCATCTTGCTGGGCCTTGTCACGTTGTTTGTCGTCGGTCCCATCACCTTTGCGTTCGAGCGCCTGTGCGGCGGTAACGGCAAAGCCGCCGTGGCTTGTTCCACCATCGCCGGCACGGCTATGACCACGCCGGTTGCTCTTGCCGAGGTCGCGCCGCGCTATGCCGATCTTGCGCCCACCGCATACGCTCAGATCGCCACCGCCGTCATCATCACGGCAATCATGGCTCCGATTCTGACCGGTTGGGTCGATAAGAAGTTCTGCCAGGGCAAGGAAGACCTGTCGCCCGCCGGTGTCGAGGCCATCGAGGAAGCCGTCGCGGCCGACATCGATGGCGAGTAGCCATCGGCGCCCATCAATGATGCTGGCGTGCAACTCGCGCCGTGAGAGCGCCCGGGCGCTCTGGTATTATTCCCTCATTCCCCTCTGGATTGGGGGAGTTATGGTGATGCGTGCGGCTCGGAGAAGCGCTGTCGGTTTGATGATGGGGAGATGGGCCTGGTGGTTAAGGCGCTCAAGATTGAGATATTCCTGCTAAGCATGATTGTTCTTATCGGGCTTGCCGTGCGGAGTCGTCGCTCCTTGTTCTCGAGCACCCAGCAGCTATTGTTTAGCACGCTTGGCTACACCTCTGCCGCGTACATATTATTCGATATGATCTGGGTGCTATTGGATGGTGTGGACGGCACGTTGGGCATTGCTGTCAACTGGATTTCCAACGTGGTTTCGTTTTCGCTCTTTGCCATCGTGTGTCTCATTTGGTTTATTATTCCGAGACGGTGCAGGGTTCTCGCCTTTTGGCCTCGCGCTATAGGGTGGTGCTTGTAGCGTCGCCTACGGTTCTGGTGGTCGTGCTGGCGTTTACCAGTTACTGGACGCACGCCCTGTTCTATATCGATTCGCAGGGCGTGTATAGTCGCGGCTCTGCTTATATGATCCAGCCCATTGTCAGCTACTGCTACGTTATACATACGTCCCTACATGCGTTTGTGCAATCTCGCAGGGTCGAGAGCCTGCAGACGAAGACCATCTATCGAACCTTGGCATTTTTCGCCATTCCGGCCCTGGTGGGCGGTACCTTTCAGGTCGTATACTCGGTGCCCGGCCTTTGTGTCGGCATAATGATTGGCATATTGTTGCTCTACATTGTCTTCCAGGAGCAGCTCATCTCGACCGACCCGTTGACTGGCCTCAACAATCGCAACCGTTTTGAGACCTATATACTGTCGCTCTTCTCAAATGTGGATCAGGCCGAAGACGTGTATCTGCTTATGATGGACGCCGACGGCTTTAAGCAGATTAACGATCGCTATGGACATGTGGAGGGCGACCATGCTCTTCAGGTCATATCCGCTGCACTCAAAGAAGTCTGCTCGGCGTCTGGTAGCTTTATCGCGCGTTATGGCGGCGATGAGTTCGTGGTGCTTCAAAAGGCGATGGCGGAGCAGGATATCTTGCATCTGTGCGCGGCAATCAACGACGAGCTCGCGTGCGCCGAGGTTCCGTATCTGTTGCGGATGTCCATCGGCTACGCACGGGTTGGTGATGGCGTCGATACCTGGCAAGACTTGCTCCGTGCTGCCGACGCGGAGCTCTACCGCGTAAAGCGCGAGAAGAAGAAAGTCGGCGTCCAGATACGCTAAAAAAGGGGGCGCACGACCGTTGCGATGGTCGTGCGCCCCTTCTGCGCTTTCGGGGACTAGTATCGGCTGTCGAAGATGCGCCTCGTCTTTTTCTCGGAGCGCGGCAGCTCACCAGGCGCGGCGTGGCATCGCCATGGTTTTCGATGGGGTTAAACGCGTCTGCGGCCTTGCCGCTGGAGTAGGCGTCTGCAATCTGCGGCAGGCGCTCGTTAACCTCGCCATGGGCGGCAAACGAACGGCGCGGGAAGATAACCCATTTGGGATCCTTCTCAAAGGTGCCAGCGGGATGTGCGACGGTATGCTCGGGTACCTCCAAATAGGTTGAGGCGTGACATACGCGGGTGGTGGGGCGCACGATAACGGGCGTATGGTAGCGCTCCGAGATTTCAAATGCCTCTTGCATCATCGCGTAACCCTGCTCCAGATTTTGCGGATCGAGCACGGGGATCTTCGCAAATGCGGCAAAGCGGCGCGTATCCTGCTCGGTTTGAGAGGAGATGGGGCCGGGATCATCGGCAACAAACAGCACCAGACCGCCCTTGATGCCCACGTAGTTGAGGCTCATGAGCGGGTCGGAGGCAACGTTTAGTCCAACTTGTTTGCAGGTAAAAAGGCAGCGCGCTCCTGCATACGATGCGCCTGCCAGCACCTCGAGCGCGGCTTTTTCGTTGGTCGACCACTCGACGTGGACACCCTCGGCACTACCTTGGGCCTTGAGTTTGGCAACTGTCTCGACAAGTTCCGTCGACGGCGTGCCCGGGTAACCGGCGACCACGCGAACGCCCGCCGCAAGCGCGGCATACGCAAAGGCCTGGTTTCCCATAACCAGTTTCTTATGCATCTGTATCCCCTCGATGTCGCCGGCGCGTTACGGCAAGACGGCGTCTGTCGCCGCGACTCGGTACGAAATCAACGAGATACAGTGTACTCCATTAAGCTAAAGCGAGAGCTGCCCTTTTCCAAACGGGGTGGTTTGTTAGGCCTTTTTAGGTTTGTTGACAATGATGATGCCACTGCAGACCAAGAGCAGGGCCACAATTACGGTAACGGGGCTCGTGCCAGCGCCCTCTCCGAGCAACAACGCGCTCAACAGCACGCCAAAGACCGGGTTCATAAAGCCAAAGACCGAAACGCGGCTAACGGGGTTGACGGCGAGTAGGCGGGACCACAGCGAGTACGCGACGGCGGAAATGAGCGCCATATAAATGATGAGCGCGATGGCGGGGGCGATTTCGGTGGGGAATAGCGCGCCGCCCATCAAAAACCCGATGGCGGTGAGGACCAAACCGCCGACCAAAAACTGCCAGCCGGCGAGCAAGACGCCGTCATGCTCGCGCGAGAAGATGCCAATGAGGCAGGTCGACAGGGCGCCCGCAATAGTGGAAGCCAAGATAAATCCCTCGCCGTCGAGTGTAAAGCCAAAGGTGCCGTCCGCACCCGAAAGGTTGACGAATGCGACGCCGGCAAAGCCCAGTACGCAGCCGAGCACCTTGGTCGCATCGAGCTTTTCGGTGCGAAACGCCAGAGCGGCAAAGAGGATGGCGAGGAAGTTGGCGCTGGCCTCGATGATGGAACTCGACATGGCGCTGGCGCGCGAGAGTCCCAGGTAGAAAAAGAAGTACTGCCCGATAGTCTGGAAGAGCGACAGGATGCAGATGGGCTTAATGTCGCGAGCCTGTGGAACGAGTGGGCAGCGCTGGGCCGTGCTCATCCCAACGATAACCAGGGCGCCGGCAAGCGTGAAGCGCAAGCCCGCAAAGAGCAGCTGCGAGGCGCTATCGTGCGCGGGGATGCCAAAGAGCTCATAGCCGATCTTGATGCAGGGGAAAGCCGACCCCCAGAGTGCGCAGCAGACGAGGCAGCCCAGGATGAGTCCGGGCAGGGTGGCGAGATACGGCTTGCGGCTTTCCATGATGTCCTTCCTGTATGCGCGAAGTAAAAAAGAACCCGCCACCGGGTGTGCCGGTGGCGGGTGTTGTTACCCGAGGGGATTGTACCCGATGGGAACGTATTTAAGCGAAGTAGGCTACGCCGCTCTCAAAGATCGGCATGAACTTATCGCCGGGGACATGCTCGGGCACGTTGCGGTACAGGTTGTCGCCGCGACGCTCGGCATGGCCCATCTTGCCCAGGACGCGGCCGTCGGGGCTCGTGATGCCCTCGATGGCGAGCGCGGAGCCGTTGGGGTTGACGGAGAGATCCATGCTGGGCTTGCCATCCTCGCCCACGTACTGCGTGGCGACCTGGCCGTTGGCGATCAGCTGGGCGAGCACTTCATCGTTGGCGACAAAGCGGCCCTCGCCGTGGCTGATGGCGACGGTGTAGGGGTCGTCCAGACTGCACTGCGACAGCCACGGGGACAGGTTGGACGAGATGCGGGTGCGCACCAGACGGCTCTGATGGCGACCGATGGTGTTGAACGTCAGCGTGGGCGCATCGGGCGTGGCGTCGACGATGTCGCCGTAGGGCACCAGGCCGAGCTTGATCAGGGCCTGGAAGCCGTTGCAGATGCCCAGCATCAGGCCGTCGCGGGCCTTGAGCAGGTCGCGGACTGCCTCGGTGACCTCGGGAGCGCGGAAGAACGCCGTGATGAACTTGGCGGAGCCGTCGGGCTCGTCGCCGCCCGAGAAGCCGCCGGGAATCATGACGATCTGGCTTGCACGGATGCGGCGGGCGAGCTCGTGGGTGCTCTCGGCGACGGCCCCGGGCGTGAGGTTGTTGATCACGAAGGTGTCGGCCTCGGCGCCGGCGGCGCGGAAGGCGCGGGCGCTATCGTACTCGCAGTTGTTGCCGGGGAACACAGGGATGATCACGCGCGGGCGGGCGATCTTGGCGCCGCCGTACACGTGGATATCCTTGGCGCGGAAGTCGATGGCCTCGACCTCGGGGGTCTCGCCGGCGCTGCGGTAGGCGAAGACGCCTTCGATACCGCTCTCCCAGGCCTCCTGGAGCTCGGCGAGCTCGATGACTTCGGAGCCGGTGTCGATGACATAGCCCTCGACGGTGGTACCCAGGGGCTCGACGACAACGCCGTCGGCGACCTCGGGCAGCTCGGCGTCCTCGGCGAGCTCGACGATAAAGCTGCCGTAGAGCGGGGTGAAGAGGCTCTCCACGTCCACATCTTCGGCAAGCTCGATACCGATCTGGTTGCCGACGCACATCTTAAAGAGGCTCTCGGCGCCGCAGCCGTAGCCGGGCGTGGAGACGGCCAGGGCGTCGCCGGTAGCGGTGAGCGCCTCGACGGCGTCAAACGCGGCGAGCAGCTGCTGGGCATCGGGGCGGTAGTCCTCGCCATAGGTGGCGGGGGCGATGCGAACGACGCGGTGCGTGAGGCCCTTAAACTCGGGGGAGACGGCGCGGGCGGCACGGCCCACGGCGACAGCGAAGCTGATCAGGGTCGGCGGAACGTTGAGCTCGCCGGCCTCGTCCTCAAACGAGCCGCTCATGGAATCCTTGCCGCCGATGGCGCCGGCACCCAGGTCGACCTGGGCCATAAGGGCGCCCAGGACGGCTGCCATGGGCTTGCCCCAACGTTCGGGCTCGGTGCGCAGGCGCTCAAAGTACTCCTGGAAGGAGAGGTAGGCGCGCTTGTGCTCAAAGCCGGCGGCAACGAGCTTGGCGATGGACTCGACCACGGACAGGTAGGCGCCTGCAAACTGGTCGGCCTCCATCAGGTAGGGGTTGAAGCCCCATGCCATAGCGCTCGCCGTGGTGGTCTCGCCGTCCACGGGGAACTTGGCGACCATGGCAGAGCTCGGGGTGAGCTGCGTCTTGCCGCCAAAGGGCATGAGCACGGTAGCGGCACCGATGGTGGAGTCGAAGCGCTCGGAAAGGCCCTTGTTGGAGGCGACGTTGAGATCGGTGACAAGCGAGGTCATGCGCTCGGCAAGCGTGGTGCCGGCCCAGCTGGGTTGCCACACGCTACGGGCACACACGTGGGCGACCTGGTGCTTGGGTGCGCCGTTGGAGTTGAGGAACTCGCGGGACAGATCGACGATGGCGACGCCGTTCCAGGCCATACGCATGCGCGGCTCGGCGGTAACCTCGGCGATGACGGTCGCCTCCAGGTTCTCCTCGGCGGCATAACCCATGAACTCCTCGACGTCACCGTCGGCGACGGCGCAGGCCATGCGCTCCTGGGACTCGGAGATAGCGAGCTCGGTTCCGTCCAGGCCGTCGTACTTCTTGGTCACGGTGTCCAGGTCGACATACAGGCCGTCGGCAAGCTCGCCCACGGCGACCGAGACGCCGCCGGCGCCAAAGTCGTTGCAGCGCTTGATCAGGCGGCAGGCGTCGCCGCGGCGGAACAGACGCTGCAGCTTGCGCTCGACCGGGGCGTTGCCCTTCTGGACCTCGGCACCCGAGGTTTCGATGGAATCGGTGTTCTGGGTCTTGGAGGAGCCGGTGGCGCCGCCGATGCCGTCACGGCCGGTGCGGCCGCCCAGCAGGATGATCTTGTCGGTGGGGGCGGGGCACTCGCGACGCACGTGGTTTGCCGGGGTGGCGCCCACGACGGCGCCGACCTCCATGCGCTTGGCCACGTAGCCGGGGTGATAGAGTTCGCTGACCTGACCGGTGGCAAGGCCGATCTGGTTGCCGTAGCTGGAGTAGCCGGCGGCAGCGGTGGTCACGAGCTTGCGCTGCGGCAGCTTACCCTCGAGCGTCTCGGAGACCGGGACGGTGGGGTCGCCGGCGCCGGTGACGCGCATGGCCTGGTACACATAGCTGCGGCCAGAGAGCGGGTCGCGGATGGCGCCGCCCACGCAGGTGGCGGCACCGCCGAAGGGCTCGATCTCGGTCGGGTGGTTGTGGGTCTCGTTCTTAAACAGGAACAGCCAGTCCTGGTCCTCGCCGTCGACATCGACCTTCACCTTGACGGTGCAGGCGTTGATCTCCTCGGACTCGTCGACATCGGTCATGACGCCGGTCTTCTTAAGGTACTTGGCACCGATGGTGCCCATGTCCATGAGGCAGACGGGCTTGGCGTCGCGACCGAGCTCGTGGCGCATCTCCATATAGCGGTCGAAGGCCTGCTGTACCACGGCGTCATCGATTGTCACGTCGTCCAGGACGGTACCGAAGGTGGTGTGGCGGCAGTGGTCGGACCAATAGGTGTCGATCACGCGGATCTCGGTGATGGTGGGGTCGCGGTCCTCATCGCGGAAGTACTGCTGGCAGAAGGCGATGTCCGCCTCGTCCATGGCAAGGCCGCGCTCGGAGATAAAGGCGGCAAGGCCGGCCTCGTCGAGTTCGCGGAAGCCGTCGAGCACCTCGACGGGCTGGGGCTCGGGGGTCTCCATGTGCAGCGTCTCGGGTAGGTCGAGCGAGGCGATGCGGGCCTCGACGGGATTCACCACGTAGTGCTTGATGGCCTCGATGGCGGCTTCGTCCAGAGCGCCCGAGATCATATAGACCTTGGCGGAGCGCACGGCGGGGCGCTCGCCCTGGCTGATGAGCTGCACGCACTCGCTGGCGGAGTCGGCGCGCTGGTCAAACTGGCCAGGCAGGAATTCGACGGCAAAGACGGCGCCATCGCTTGCGGGGAGTTCGTCGTAGGTCACATCGACCTGGGGCTCGCTAAAGACGGTCGGCACGCAGGAGCGGAAAAGCTCCTCGTCGATGCCCTCGACGTCGTAGCGGTTGATGATCCTCAGGGCCTCGATGCCCTTGATGCCGAGAATTTCGGTCAGCTCGCCCTTGAGCTGCTGAGCCTCGACGTCGAACCCGGGTTTCTTCTCCACGTAAATACGAGAGACCATTGGTTCCTGCCTTCCTGATCGGTTGGGCGTACGGTGCGGTATGCGGCAGCGGTCGGTTTGCGGGACAAGCCTCGCGGTCGCCTTGAGCCACATGTTTGTAAACGTCACTATGATACGACAGCTCATGGCGTATTGAGGACGGCGAGGGTGCTACAGTGAAGCGCAAACAAGAGAAAGGCATCACATGGCATTCGTTTCGCTCGCCATCATCGCGCTTGTGGCTTTCGCAAGCCCCTTTATCGCATCGGCGATTCCCGGAAAGCCCGTTCCCGAGACGGTTTTTTTGCTCGTGTTCGGCGCGGTGCTGGGACCTCACATGCTCGGCGTCATCCATGTAGATGCCGAGGTCTCGCTTGTGTCCGAGCTCGGTCTGGCCTTTTTGTTCCTGCTTGCCGGCTTTGAGATCGACCCCAAGAACATCACGGGCGTCGAGGGACGCTACGGTATGGCGACGTGGGTCGTCACGTTTGGCATCGCCTGGCTTGCCGTGCGCTTTACCCCGTGGTTCTCGGTCAGCCATTTCGACGGTATCGCCGTGACGCTGGCGCTCACTTCGACGGCGCTCGGCACGCTCGTGCCCATCATGCGTGAGCGTTCGCTGACCGGCACGCGCGTGGGCGACTCCATCCTTGCCTATGGCACGTGGGGAGAGCTCGGTCCCGTGCTTGCCATGTCGGTGCTGCTCTCCGCTCGTACTGGCATCCAGACGCTCGTGATCCTTGGCTTGTTTGCACTGGTCTGTGTGCTGTTGGCCGTGGTTCCGAGCCGCTCCAAGCGCGTCGGCAGCCGCTTCTTTGCGTTTGTCGAGGAACGGGCCGACACGACGTCGCAGACATTCGTGCGCCTGACGGTGCTCATTCTGGTCACACTCGTGGCATTTTCCGCCATCTTTGACCTCGACATCGTGTTGGGCTCTTTTGCCGCTGGCTTTGTCCTGCGCTATATCATCCCCGAGGGCAACCATACGCTCGAGACCAAGCTCGATGGCCTGGCCTATGGCTTTTTGATTCCGGTGTTCTTTACCGTGTCGGGCGCAAAGATTGACCTGACGGCCGTGGCGTCGCGCCCGGGTCTGCTCGTGGGCTTTATCGCGGCGTTGCTGATCATTCGCGCCGTGCCGATCCTTGTCTCTATGAGCATTTGTCCCGCGACACGTGACGTTTCGGCGTATGGCCGCATTACCGTGGCTCTGTACTGCACTACGGCCCTGCCGATCATCGTTGCCGTGACGAGTGTGGCCGTCAACGCAGGCGCTCTGTCGCAAGACGTCGCCTCGGTTATGGTAGCCGCCGGTGCCATCACGGTGTTCTTGATGCCGCTGCTCGCGCAGCTCTTCTATCGCGTGGTCGATGCCGCGCCGGCCACTGCCGTGGCAGAGGTCGCCGAGCACCCTGCCGACGCACTCGATATCCTGCGCGCTCACCACGACCTAGCGAGCCTGCTCGCGCGCGAGCATGAGCTTTTGACCTCGCATGGCCATGGGCGTTCGCTCGACGGCATACCTACCCTTGATTCCATTGCTGACCGCCTCTCGATCGAGGCGGCAAGCGGCCACATCGATGCCCGCATCGTGGACGCCGCTCATTTGCTGGCTGAGAAGACCTATGGCGACGAGATCGACCCGTCCGAGCTGACTCCGCGTGAGCGCCGCCGCCTGGAGCGCGCCAAGCTCGCCGTGCGCGAATACCGCCGCCGCATGCTGGAGCTCTACGCGCGCGATGAAGCCCAGGACGACGACGGCAAATAACGAGATGCTTCCCTAGGGGAAGCCGCGTCCCGCTTTAAAGACGGGGACTGCGGACAAAAAGTTGGACCGTTGAGGTCCGGAACGGAGTCCGCATGGCATACAGTAGGAGAATGGTGGAGAGGGCCAGGGCGCTTCGCGGCGCCGGGCTCACCGT